>JAGAWD010000002.1 GCA_017941585.1 Olsenella sp.
CGGCATGTGGGCGTTCCACCACATGGTGACCTTCGACGCCGAGGGGTTCTACTCGATGGCGAACGGCCAGAAGTGGCTCGACCAGTGGGTCGAGCTCGGTCGCTGGGGATTCTTCCTGCTCAAGTTCTTGCTGGGCACCGTCGCCATCAACCCGTACTTCTCCACCACCATGATGTTCGTGTTCCTGCCGCTCTCGGCCGTGCTCTGGGGGTTCGTCTTCTACCGCTGGGACGCGAACGAGCAGCCCGGCTGGGCCCTGCTCGTCTTCTCCGCGCTGCTGCTCTCGCACCCCGTGTGGGCGCAGCAGTTTGCCTACCGCAACCAGATGGAGGTCATGTCGATCGCGCTCGCCCTCGCGCCCGTGGGGCTCCTGCTGTTCGGCGAGTACCTCGAGAGGCGCAGCGTGCCCTGCGCCCTCGCGGCGGTCGCCGTCGCCGTGTTCGAGTTTGGCTGCTACCAGTCGTTCATATTCGTGTACGTCGAGGCCATCTGCATCCTGCTCTTCCTGCGCATGCGCCAGGGCGAGCGAAAGGCGGCGTGGCGCGACCTGCTCCTCGCGGCGGGCTTCGTCGTGCTGGCCTTCGTGCTGTGCTCGCTGGTGAGCAAGGCGGTGCAGGCCGCGACGGGGGTCGTCGTGAGGACGAGCTATCTGTCCGAGCAGTTCATGTGGGGCAACCGCGGCATCTTCGCGAGCGTTCGCCATATCCTCTCGCACATCGCGCACGTCTCCTTTGGCGACGGCGTCCAGTTTGGCGCGGCGTTTGGGATCGAGGCGCTCGCGCTTCTCGGGATGCTCGTCGCGATGCTGGTTCGACGCGAGCAGCATCCCGCCTACGCCATCCTCGTGGTGCTCGGGATGCTCGTCTCGCCGTTCCTCCTCGAGATCGCAACTGCCGGCGACGTGGTGGTGCGCAGCCAGTTTGCCCTCGTGCTCGCCATCGCCTTCCTCGGCGCCTACGAGCTCGACGTCCTCGCGCGCGTGGTACGCTCCCGCACGGCGGGCGTGCTGCCGGTGGCCGTGGTGGCCGTCCCGGCGCTTGCCGCGGTTATCGTGCAGGCGCAGATGCAGGGGCGTCTCTTCTATAGCGACGTGGCCGCCATGGACGAGGACCGCGAGGTGATGGGGCAGATCTTCTACCAGGCCATGGCGCAGGGGGCGCACGAGGGCGACGCGCTGTGCCTCGTGGGCACGCGGCACAACGCCGAGCTCGACACCATGGTCGAGAGCGAGGTCGTGGGCTACTCGTACCTCGAGCACTCGGGCTACTATGGCCCCGACAAGGCCATCGAGGCGATGCAGGCGTACGGCTTCAACGTGACGATACCCAACAAGGAGCAGATGGAGGCGGCCGAGCGCGAGTCGTCTGCTATGGAGGTCTGGCCGACCGGCGGGTCGATCAGGGTGCATGACGGGTACTACGTCGTGCGGCTCTCGTAGCGCTGGCGGCGGATGCGGTTGGCGCCCGCCCGCGATGTGCGGCGGGCGGGTCTGGCGCGGGGGGCGCGGCGCTCGTGCTGGTAGAATGCTGGCGTCGACACTCGGTTGGCGTCGACACTCGGTTGGCGTCGACACTCGGTTGGCGTCGACTCTCAGACGAATGCGGAGGGGTGCATGTACGAGGAGCTTGCGGGGAAGAGGATCGCATGGGTGCTGCCGGCCGTGAACGATGGCTCGGGCGGGCTGCAGACCATCTTCCGGCATATGATGTTCCTCGAGTCGCTTGGCGCCAGGTGCGAGATCCACCTCGCCGAGGGGCCGTTCGGCCGCAGCCGTGGGGCGATCCTCTCGCTCATCGAGCGCTCCTACGGCTGCGCGGGCGTTCCTCTCCTCATGCGTCCCGATCTTGATGGGTGCGACGTCGCGATAGCCACCATGAACATCACCGCCAAGTACGTGCTTGCGAGCGCCTGTCCCGTGAAGTGCTACTTTGTGCAGGACTTCGAGCCGTGGTTCTACCCGATGGGGGGACGCCTACCTCGAGGCCGAGATGGGATACGCCGCACCGCTGCGCGCCGTGACGATCGGGCGCTGGCTCGAGGCGAAGCTCTCTGGCGAGTACGGCATGTATGCGGTGCATACCGACTTCTGCGCGGACGGCGGCATCTACCACCCGCTTTTCGACGTGCCTGGCGGCGCGACCGACGATGCGGGGGAGCGCGGCGGCGCGGGGGAGCGCGGCGGCGCGGGGGAGCGCGGCGGTGTCTGCGCCATTTACCAGCCGGCGAAGGATCGCCGCTGCGCGTCGCTGATGAGAGACACGCTCCGAATCGTGCACGAGCTGCGTCCCGATGCTCCCATCGTCACCTACGGCTCCCAGGACGAGATGCCCGGCGGCTTCGCGAGCCACAGGGGTCTGCTCTCCAAGGGGGAGTGCAATCGACTCTACAACGAGAGCGCCGTGGGGCTTTGCATCAGCTCGTCGAACCCGTCCCGCGTTCCGTTCGAGATGATGGCGGCGGGTCTTCCCGTCGTCGACGTGTATCGCGAGAACAATTTTTACGACTTTGACGACGACACCGTGCTGCTTGCTCTGCCTCGGCCGGATGCGCTTGCCTCTGCCGTGGTGGAGCTGCTCGATGACGAGGCCGAGCGGTCGCGCCGCTCCCGTGCGGGCATCGAGCTGATGAAGCGCCGCCCGGCCGATCTTGAGGGGCGACAGTTTGCCGACGCGCTGTGCCGGATGCTCGTGGACGCGGCGCCAGACGATGGCGCGGCTGGCGGTGCGGCGGGCGTGACGGCTGGCGGTGCGACGGGTGTGACGGCTGGCGGTGCGACGGGTGTGACGGCTGATGGGCGAGGGGCGGACAGGTCTTACCTTTCGGGTCCCGTGCCCGTGAGCGCGTCGGCGTCCGCGTGTTACGCCGCTCTCGTGCGAGAGAGGGTCGCCGCCGAGGACGCCGCGGCGCGCGGGCTCGGCGGCCACTTCGCCGAGGTGCGCGTCACGAGCGACTCGGAGCTGGTCAACCCTATCGTGTTCGTGTGGTGCCTGCCAGACCAGTCTGACATGCAAGACCTTCCGCTCGAGCGCGAGGATGACGCCTACGTGGGCAGGATCGACCTCTGGCGGCGTGCGGAGGGATACGGCACGTACAACTTTCACCTCTACGCCGACATCGACGGTTCTCGCCAGATTCTCGGCGCCGGCACAGCGCTCCTCTCCATGCCCGAGGACGAGGCCGATCTTGCGCAGGGAATTTCTGCCGACGGTGACGCCGTCGACGGTGACACTGGCGCGGGCGCCGACGTGGGCAAGGCCTCTGAACTGCCTCACGTGAGGGTGGACGTATTGTCATGTACCGCGGATGAGGTAGCGCTTTCGGCCGCCGTTGATCGGGAGGGCGAGGCGAAGTCGTCGGGTGGGTCTGGGTCATCCGATGCACCTGGTTCGCTCGCGGCACATGAGTTGTCTGGCGGGCATGGGGGTCTTCTCGGTCGGTTGGCGATAAAGCTCGGTAGACGCTAGCGCCCTTTCGTGCCGGTCATCGCGCACGTGTGTCGTGGGCCAGGCGCAAAACCCGCTCGTGTGGACGATTGGCCTTGGGCTCCAGGCGCAGACGATATGTTCATCAGCTCCGAACCTGCGAGCCCCACTGGGCGGGGCGAGCCAGAGAAGGCTCCCCTCCTGGGCTACGCTGGTCTCA
>JAGAWD010000164.1 GCA_017941585.1 Olsenella sp.
AGCTCATGGCTGACTCGCGTGTTAATGTCGAGGGGTTAAGGGAAGAGCTGAGGTCGCTCGACGATAAGCTGCGCGTATACGACACCCTGAACGCTACTGCTGGCTCAATGTATGCAATCGACGATGAGGCAGAGAACGTCTGTCGTGACAACCTTTGCGTCATATCGGCAAATTTTGCCCTGCAGACAATCACGCTCGATGCATACGATGGTAATCGCGCGGACGAGGCAGTTAGACGATACGCTGAGTTGGAAGAGGGCGAGGGCACAGGGGTCTACCTGTTGGCGCGTGCGTCATCGTCGAGTGATTTGAGGGTTGCCTATCCCAACTACTACGCAAATGCAAATGAGTTTTGCGACTGGCTTTTCAAACAGCTTTCGTAGACAATAGCGGTTCGCAAGATGGATTTACTGCCGCGCGTGGCGCCGACGCGCAAAAGTGGGCCAAGGCTGCTATCATAAAAACGTTTTGCTACGAACGATAAAGGTGATGGGGCCAACGTTTCGCCGGCGTCTGCGCTTGCACTTGTGCCGGTGCCTGTGTTGCGCCTGCGTCGGCGCCTGCGCTTGAGTAGGCCGGCCGCGCCGTCGCCTCGGACATCGAGGACACATGGGAAGAAGCGGAACGCTACGAAGGCTTGCGCTCTGGGCACTGGACGTCGCCAGTGTCCTGTTTGCGTATTGGCTCGCCTCCACGCTGCGCTTCGAGGGAATGGCAACGCCGGACGAGGTGCACACCAACAGGTCCGTCCTCGTCTTCCTCGTGCTGCTTGTCACCTTCTTCAACTTCGTCACGCATCTCAACCGCGGCTTCATGAGGCGCTCCGGCGCCCAGGAGACCGGGGTCGCATTCGGTTACACCGCCTACCTCGTGCTGGGCGTGGCGTTCCTGGGCCTCGCGTTTCATACCGAACCCACGCCCTCGCGCCTTACGCTGCTCTACTTTGCACCCATCAACTTCCTGGTCATGCTCATCCTGCGCGCGTTTGCCAAATGGGCGGCCAGGCTCGTGTTCTCAAAGGACGGCACCCGCTCCTCCGTGATCATGGTGGTGGAGGAGCGCATGCGCGACGAGGTGAAGAGACGCTTCGTTTCCGGCCAGACGTTTGACGTCGTGGGCTGGCTCACCCTGGGCGAGGACGGACGCGTGAGGGGGGAGGCGCGCGGCAGGGCCGTGGACTGCACCGTGCGCGATCTCTCGAAGGCGCTTGCGTGCATGGCGGTGGACGACGTCTTCGTCTGCGCCCCGCACGCCAGCAGGCGCGAGACCGCCAGCCTCGTCGACGCGGCGGCCCACCTGGGCGCCTCCTGCCACGTCGCGCTCGACCTGCTCGACCCCACGATCCAGGGCGCGACCCTCGGCTACTTTGGCGAGCTTCCCGCCATCAACTACGCGGGCAGGGGAGGGTGGCTCTACGCGCACGTCCTCAAGCGCGCGTTCGACATCCTCTTCAGCCTCGTGGTGGTAGTGCTCATGGTCATACCCGGGGCGATCCTCTGCCTGGTGATTGCCCTGCAGAGCAAGGGCTCGCCCTTCTACACGCAGAGGCGCGTGGGTCAGGGCGGCAGGCACTTCAACCTCTACAAGTTCCGCTCCATGGTTGCCGACGCGGATAACGTGGAGAAGTACTTCACGCCAGAGCAGCTTGCCGAGTGGGAGCGCGAGCGCAAGGTGGAGGGCGACCCGCGCATAACGGCCGTGGGCCGCATCCTGCGCAAGACCTCGCTCGACGAGTTCCCGCAGTTCCTCAACGTGCTCAAGGGCGACATGAGCGTGGTGGGCCCGCGCCCAATCGTGGATGATGAGCTCGTCCACTACGGGGACGACCTCGAAG
>JAGAWD010000165.1 GCA_017941585.1 Olsenella sp.
CATCGTCTGCCACATCATGATCGCGAGCAGGAAAGAGTAGGTCTTTCTCGTGTCGGACATGATGGCGAAGACCGCGATCTTGCGGCCCTCGTCGCCCAGGCAGTCGAGCTCCATCTCGTCGCGAGACAGCACTTCGCGTACCTGCGGTATCGCGACGGGCTCGAGCCGCGTGTTGCAGCTGATGAGGATCGATTTCAGGGTCTTGCCGGCAGCGTCCTTGAACATCTTGTAGTGCAGCAGGCTGAAGTCGTCGTCGACTTTCACGGGCTTGCCGATCTCCACGTAGCGCCATCTGGACGACTGTCCGCCGTACGCCGTCTTGCCTTCGTAGTCGTAGGGTGACGGCTCCTCGCCGGAGTTGACATACTTTTTCCCCGTCCTAACCCTCTCGAAGAGCAGGTCGAGCGGGCTCATGTAGTCCTCGTCGTTCTCTTTCGCCTTCGCGAGAGACAGGAGCGTCACCAGCCCGGAGAACGATCGGTCCTCCTCGGGGCAATGGAAGACGAGGTAGCCGATGAGGGCGACGTAGAGCAGGCGCTCCGCCTTCTCCCAGAACGGGTCGTTGGAATGCTCCTTGTCGCCCGTGGTGTTGTCTATGAAGCACTCTACGAATTCGAGGATGTCGGTCTCGTCGCGGAAGTAGGCGAAGGGGTTGTAGTGCGTCGAATGGGCGAAATCTATGGTGTCGAACACCTTGACGTCGTATCCGTGGCGCCCGAGCATCCACCCGAGGTTGACGACTGTGGTTCCCTTGGGGTCGGTGACGAAGTAGTTGGCGTTCATCTGCATGATGTTGGGCTCGATGTATCCGCGCGTCTTTCCGGAGCCCGAGCCGCCTATGACGAGCACGTTGCGGTTCCGGTCGTATTTCTTCGAGTGCCGCTCGCGTGACATCGCCATGCCGTAGTGCTCGGTGAGGATGATGTTGTTGAAAGGGTCGCGGCCGTCCATGAACCGTCGCCCCTCGCGCCTCTTGCCCCACCTGGCGCTTCCGTGTTCCTCGCCGGAGCGGAAGTTGCCCTCGCGGATGAGGCTGTACGCCCAGGCGATCCACACGCCGCAGGCGGCCACGACGCCCGTGGCGACAGGTCCCGCCTCCGCGGAAAGCGCATGTCCGGACGCGAGCCATTCGGGCAGCGCCGATAGAGCCGCCGCGAGGTTGGATGCCGGCTGACCGGGCAATGAGAGCAGGCATGCGGCGTAGGCGTCGGCGACGGCGAAGGCCGCTGCGGAGAAGGCGATGGTGGCGACCAGCTTCGGCAGCGAGGTCCGCATCACTTGCTCCTGTTCTCCTGGAAGCGCGGCTCGCGCTCCGCTGCCCGCCCGCCGGATCTCTCGCGCTCGATCTGCTCGGATGCCGCACGCGCGTATTCGGCCTGCTTCTCCAAGGGCTCTTTGTCGGGGTCGTCCTCCTCCCGCTCGTTATCGCGTTCGGTCTCGCGCGTCTGGCGCTCGGCCTCACGGGCAAGCTCGTCGGAGGCCTTCTGCTCTGCGGCCTCGGCCTGCTCGATGAGCTCGCCGAGGCAGCCATCGAGCCTCTCGGCGTCTTCTATCCTGAACAGCAGGTAGGTTTTCCCGTTGGATTGGTCGTCTATGAAGGAGTGGGCAAGGCCGGCTGATTCGAGCTTGGCCGATATCGCGGCTTGGATGCTCTCGTACTCGGGCAGTTCCTTGAACTCGGCCATGTCGAGTTTCGCCCATTCGGGCCTCGCAGCATCTTCTGTCTCGGCCTCTGGGCTGATGCCCGACCTCGCGTTCCTGAGAGCCTGGGCCAGCTTGCCTGCGGCATCGCTCATCGCCTTGCCTCCGGCGTCCTGCCCGATCCGTATCATCCAGTCGTAGAGCTCCTGGCCCGCCTCGTCGCCGAAATCGCTCGCCACGGCCGTCCGCCTCCTTCCGGTGGGACGTTCTGTCCCACCTCGTCGCTAGATCCGAGCGGATGGGACAGGATGTCCCACCGCCTCGCCCTTGCCATCACGCCTTGCTTGCGTCGTGAAAATGGCGGGCGCCACGCCCTGTCGGGCATGGCGCCCAGGGTGAGACGGCAAGC
>JAGAWD010000166.1 GCA_017941585.1 Olsenella sp.
ACCACGGGATGGTGCACCGCGTGGTACCCGTCCGCAGCCTCGGGCGACCGCGAGACGCTCGTGGGCGGCCACCTGGGCAGCGGCGCGTTTGCTGGCGTGGGGTGCGTCTCCTCGAACCGCACGTTGTCGTACGCGGCCTGGGGCATCGGCGGGCGCTCCTCTGCAATCGGGCACGCGGCGCAAGCCGCGTAGGGGTGAATTTCCCGTAGGGAAAGAGGGGGCGTAGCCCCCTTATGCCCTTGCCTTTAGCCGCGAAGCGGCTTCGCCCACGGTGCGTGTTCTCGGGCTTGACAATCCAACAAAAAAAAAAAAAAACGCACCATGGGCCACATGTGGGGAGTGCGACCGCCCGGCTCGTCTCTCGTTTTGGCTCGTGGGCGGCAACCTGAACAACGGCGCGAATGCTGGCGTGGGGTGCGTCAACTCGAACAACACGTTGTCGAACGCGAACTGGAACATCGGCGGGCGCTCATCTGGGGAGGACACCACGTCTCTCAGGTCGTACTCACCTCCCTGAGACATGGGAGGCAGGGCCACGGTCAACTGACCGAAATCGGCTATGCCCGCCCCGTTGGTAGCGGCAGCGAAGACGGGGTAAGTCCCCAGAGGCGGGAGGCTGCGGGCGTGAACGGAGGGATCTTGAGGACATACTGCAAGGGGGTGAGGATAGCCTCCGACGAGCATCTCGGATATGCCTACGACGAGTTCGCGCGCGGCAACAGGACGCGGAAGGAGTTTGCCGACTTCTTCGCGGTGCCGAAGGCGGACATGGTCGCGTGGGCCAGGGACATGGTGGGGAGGAGGCGGCTCGACCTGCCGCCCATCACGTACTTCACCCGCATCGAGCCTACTAACGGCAAGGAGCGCCTGATCGGGCGCGCGAGCGCGAAGCAGCAGTTCCTGGACTACGTCTGCATCACCGCGCTGCAAGAGCTGTTCGAGGCGAAGGTCGGCTACCACCAGTGCGCCAGCGTGAAGGGCAAGGGGCAGAAGCACGCCCGCCGCTACATCCAGAGATGGGTGCGCGACCCCGAGAGCCGCTACTACGTGAAGCTCGACGTCAACAAGTACTACCCGAGCATCGACAGGGCCGTTCTGTTTGCGATGCTTGAGCGCGACGTCAGGAACCCCGACCTCGTCTGGCTCATCGAGTCGCTCATAGAGACCCATCGCGTCGGACTCAACATCGGCAGCTATCTCAGCCAGTACCTCGCGAACTACTACCTCAGCGGCGCGTATGCCTACGCCTATTCGCTAAGCAGGGTGCGCAAGGGCCGCAGGGGCCGTCCCTCCACGCGGGAGGCACTCGTCGACCACGTGCTCACCTACATGGACGACTGGCTCGTCATGGGCCACGACAAGGCGAACCTCAAGAGTGCGGTCCGCAAGATCGCGAGGTACCTCCGCGACGTCCTGCACGTCACCGTGAAGCCGTGGAAGGTCTGCCGAGTGGACTGCGAGCCTGTCGACATGTGCGGCTTCGTCTTCCGCAAGGACCGCACGACCATCCGCGCGGGAATCTTCAGGCGTGCGAGGAGGGCGATCCTCCGCGCCAACCGGACGCGATGCCTGACGCCCCACATCGCCGCCCGGATCGTCTCCTACTGGGGCTACTTCAAGGTGACCGCATGCCGGTCGTTCAGGGACCGGCACGGTTTGGGAGCGTTGGTCGCCACGTGCAGGCGCGTGATCTCGGCCAGCGCACGAGAGATTGGGGGCATCCATGAAGAGGGTGCATTCCTCGGAGCCGCTCGGGCGGCTGACGTACCACTGGCTTGACGACGGCACCGCCATCGTCTACCTCCGGGACAACATCGAACACCTGACCGTGGAGACCGACGGGGGGACCACCGAGGAGTGGGTCGCCGACGAGGTCGAGGTCAGGGTCGACATGTCCCGCGAGGAGGTCGAGGAGGCCTTCGACCAGCTCTGGGTCAAGGGCGAGACCGAGTCCAAGCCGCTCTCCCAGCGCGTGGAGGAGATCGAGGAGCTGCTCGACGCGACGATTGCCGTCGTGCTCGGAGAGGACGAGGAGGTGTAGCCATGAGGGAGAAGCTGTACGCGAGGCAGATCGAGCGTAGGCTCATCACCATCCTCGACGTGCCCGAGAGGTACCGCGAGGGGACCATGGCCCTGCTGAGCGCCGTCGAGCGCGAGAGGCAGCGCCGCATCCTGGACGGAGAGGCGTCCGGGGAGTAACGATTCGAGAGGTTCCGCCGCAAGGCGTTCTATAATCCCAATTGATGCTCGACCGCTGGCGGGGAGGCGCCCCGCAATGGGAACGGTGATTGCGCGTCAAGCCAACCGTTGCCCTCTTCCGTGTCGAGCGACCCAAGAGATCACACAACCTATCTCTGCCCCTAGTCCGGGGAGTCGCCGCCGAGGGCCATAGCGCACCGAGGAGGTGAAGACCATGACCACTGGCGAAATCGTGGCGGTCGTCTCCGCGATCGTCGCATCCCTCGCGCTCGCCTTCAACGTCCTGAAGGACCGCCGCAACGAGGTGCTCACGTCGCAGGGCGTGCGAGACAAGCTGGACTACATCTCCGACACCGCGCGAGACACCCGCGAGGACGTGCGCGCCCTCGACCGCAAGCTGGACGACCACGCCGCCCGCATCACGAAGATCGAGACGCGACTAGAGGACCACGACCGGCGCATCGGAAACATCGAGACCAAGGAGTAGAGATGAACATCAACTGGAAGGTCCGAATCCGCAACAAGAACTTCTGGATCACCATCGTCCCGGCGCTCATCCTCGCCATCCAGCTCTTCGCCGAGATCTTCGGCGTGAAGCTCGAACTCGGCGACCTCGGGACGCGCATCGTCGCATTCATCGACGCCGTCTTCGTGGTGCTCACGATCCTCGGCGTGGTGAACGACCCGACCACCGCGACCTTCGAGGACTCGACCCTCGCCATGACGTACGAGGTGCCCAAGCACCTTGAGGGCATCCGCGACGGGGAGGTGCTGTGAGATGGGCAACAGCTCGCTCGTGAGCTACACGAGGCTCAGCCCGAACCACTCGGGAAGGCGCAAGTACGCCATCACCAAGATCACCCCGCACTACATGGCGGGGAACTGCTCCGTCGAGACCTGCGGCGCGATCTTCGCCCCAACGAGCAGGCAGGCAAGCTCCAACTACGGCATCGGCTCCGACGGTCGCGTCGCGCTCTACGTCGACGAGGCCAACCGCTCGTGGTGCAGCTCAAGCTCCGACAACGACAACCGCGCCGTCACGATCGAGTGCGCCAACCTGGCCGACTCGTCGCTCACCGACGCGTGCTGGAAGTCGCTCGTCGCGCTCTGCGTCGACATCTGCCGCCGCAA
>JAGAWD010000167.1 GCA_017941585.1 Olsenella sp.
AGCTTCCTGCTCTTCCTTGAGCGCGGCGGCGTCCGCCATGCGAAAGAACGGATAATACAGCGCCACCTCCTAACGTAAGGCAGTTGTGAAAGGCGCCGCCCCGGGCCTTGGGTGATTGCGCATGCATGCAGCTTACTGCGTTTTGATTGACTAGTCAATCAAATTTTGTTTACTGATTTACCATTCATTCTTCACTCGACAGAGTGGCGCCCTCGTGCGAAAATGACACTCGCGTAAGAAGGGGGCGGAGAGTGAGCATATTCGACGACATGGACATGGCTTCGGCACAGTTCACCAAGACGGACCGCGTCGTATACGAGACCATCAGGAAGTTCCCGGACCTCTTCGTGCAGGGCAGCCTGGCAGCGATAGCCGAGGAGACGCATCTTTCCGCCCCCTCGCTCACCCGCTTTGCCAAGCGCGTCGGATACAAGGGCTTTTCCGAGTTTCAATACCAGTTTCGATCGGACCTGGAGGAACGAGACGAGAATCAGACGGGCTCGAAGTCGGATGCCTATGCGGAGCTGCTGCGCAAAGTAGAGCGGGACGTTCCGGACGCGCTTCTATGCGACCTTGTGAGGCGCATGCGGGATGCCAGTACGGTCGTGGCGACCGGGGCCAGCCTCTCCCGCATCCCCGCATACCATCTGTTCGTCATGGCAGGCGCACTTCTGGGAAAGGGCCTATACCTCAACGCCGACGAGCTCACCAGCCACATCGGTTCCGACTGTGTTCTGTTCGTTTTCTCCGTCAACAGCGGATTCGTGTACCGCAAGATGCTGAGCAAGATTCGCGAGCAGAAGTGCCCGCCGTACGTGGTGCTCGTCACTATGAACCCACGCCACACACTCGCAAAGCACGCGGACCAGGTGGTGGTCCTCCCGCGGCTCCTCTCAGGCGAGTCACTCGGCGTAGGGACAGCCGACTCCATGGCCTTCCTCATGTTCCTAGAACTGCTTAGTGGCCACCTTGAAAGCTGATTCTCGCCGGCAACGAAGCCGAAGAGGCTAAAGGTCGGTGGCAACGCTGATGCGCTTTTTGACAGCTCGCCGATTCGCCGCCCCCTTGACAAGAGGGCCGCTTTGCTGGCTGGACTGATTTTTGGGAATCGGCTGGACTGCGATTGAAAACAGCCGCCCTACCAGCGGCTGCATTGCTTTCTCGGGTATTCTGCATTAACGGGACCAGGTTTGAGGGTCAGGGCCGCGTTGGGCCCTTGCCGGATGGTCTCCCGGCACCCGCCGGAGGAGCGAACAGCTCTGCCATACGCGTCATCTTCTCTCCACCGCCCCAGCCGGGCACGCCGCCATGCAGTTTCCGCAGTGCAGGCAATGGTCCTGCTGGATCACGTGGGGAACGGCGTCCGTCACGATGCAGTCCTGCGGGCAGACCTCCGCGCAGCTTCCGCAGCCGATGCAGGCGTCCGTGATGAAGTACCCTTCATGCCGCTCCTGCGCGCCGCCGAACGAGAAGGACGCGCGCTCTATGGGCTTCTTCGAAAGGTCGAACCACTCGCCGGTTCCCTCGAAGATCTGGAAGGCGGTCAGGGCCCGGCGCGACTCCTCGGTAGGATAGATCC
>JAGAWD010000168.1 GCA_017941585.1 Olsenella sp.
GGAGACGTCGCACTCGGCGGGGTTTTGCGCCGGCGGGTCCCCGCGGACGACGCACTCGACGGCTTTTTGCGCCAGAGAGCGCACTCGAAGCGGTTTTGCGCCGGGAGGGTCAGTGGTCGCGGTCAGCGGACGAACGTGCGGGAGCGACCCTCGCGCGCCGACGGCGGCACGCCCGGCTCCGACGACCCTCGCGGCAGCAGCGGGTTGCTCGCCTGCGACAACCTGCGCACCTGCAGCGACATGCCTGCCTACAGCGACCTGCCCAGCTCGTATGCCATCGCGGGATATGCGGACCCGCTCGTCATCCGCGGAGTCCCGCACCCCGCACCGAGCACGCGCCCGCAGTCCCGGAGGTGCAGGTAGCGCACGAGCGTGTCGTAGTGCGCCTCCAGGGCGTCGAACGTCCAGTCGTCCGAGTTCCACGCAACGGCTAGCAGAGCAGATCTCATCTGCTTGCTCGTGATGCTCGAGTTGGATGAGCAGAAGCGGTCGATCACCGCCTTGAGCTGCGCCGTCATCCCGTAGTAGTACAGAGGCGTCGCAAAGACGAGCATGTCGGCGGCGAGAATTGCCTCGCGCAGGCCGTCGAAGTCGTCGGAGAGGGCGCACGGCCCCTCGTAGCCGCAGGCCACGCAACCCGTGCAGGGTGCCATGTCGAGCGACGCCACGTCGACGATCTCTACCTCGTGCCCAGTCTCCCGGGCGCCGCGTGCGAACTCTCGGGCGAGCAGCGCGGTTGAGCCGTTCGCGTTCGGGCTCCCCTGCAAGACGAGTATCCTCATCACGCCTCCTTCCTCAGGTAACGCGCGTTCGCGAGCCACACGTGCTCCTCGCCCGCGGCGGAGGGCTTGTTCTGCGCCATCACGCCCACCATCGCGTGGGGAACGTAGGGCCCCTCGAGATAGGCAACCTCGTCTGCCGTGAGCTTGAGGTCGACCGCGGCCACGGCGCCGTCGACGTGGTGGGGCTTGGTGGCGCCGACCACGGGCGCGGTCACCTTCGTGAGGAGCCAGGCGAGCGAGACCTCGGTCATGGGGACGCCGCGCGCGTCGGCCACCTCGGCCACGCGCTCGATCACGAGGGCGTCGGCGTCGGCCGTGGCGTCGTACTTGAACTTGGCGTAGGAGTCTTCCTCGAGCCGCTTGCTCGTCTCGCCGGGGCGGCGCGACAGGCGCCCGCTCGCGAGCGCACTGTAGGGCGTGAGGGCGATGCCCTCCTCCTCGCAACAGGGCACCATCTCGCGCTCGTCCTCGCGGAAGATCAGGTTCATGTGGTTCTGCACGCTCACGAATCTTGGGAATCCCTCGCGCTCGGCGAGGGCGTTGGCCTTCTCGAGCTGCCAGGCGTAGGCGTTGGCGATGCCGATGTAGCGGGCCTTGCCGGCCTCGACCACGCGGGCGAGGCCCTCCATCACGTCGTGAAGGGGCGTGTTGTAGTCCCACATGTGGTAGATGTAGAGGTCCACGTGGTCCATGCCCAAATGCGAGAGGCTCGCGTCTATGCTGTCTGCGATGTGCTGCTGCCCGGAGACGCCCCGCTCGATCTCGTCTGCCGTGCGCGGCAGGAACTTCGTGGCCACCACCACGTCATCGCGCTTCGAAAAGTCACGAAGGGCGCGACCCACATAGCGCTCGGACGTGCCGCCCTGGTAGGCAATCGCCGTGTCGAAGGAGTTGATGCCCGCGTCGAGCGCGCGCCTCACTATCTCGCGCGTGGCGTCCTCCCCCACCGTCCACGAATGCTGGCCCGCCGCCGGGTCGCCAAAGCCCATGCACCCCAGGCAGATGCGGGAGACGATAAGGTCGCTTGTGCCAAGCCTTGCGTATTCCATATGCCTACGCCTCCAAGGTCTTCTCGGCCCACGCGACCAGCTTGGCCTGCGAGGGTCGTCCGTTCAGGAGTCCGCCCGAGAGCACCCTCGCGCCCGGAACGAGCGCCTGCATGCGCTCGGGCGCCCTGCCGAGCCCGCTTCCCCCGCTCGTTGCGAACGGGACGATCGTCTTGCCCGAGAGGTCGTGTGCCTCCAGGAACGTGTCGACGATGCGCGGCTCCACGTACCACCACACGGGGAATCCCACGTACACGGTGTCGTAGGCTCCCATGTCGCCGACCGTACCCGCGATGGCGGGACGCGCGGCCTCGTCATTCATCTCGATGCTGGAGCGGCTTGCCTTGTCCCGCCAGTTGAGGTCCGCGCGCTCGTACGGAACCTCCGGCACGATCTCGAAAAGGTCCGCGCCCGTTGCCGCCGCCAGGTCCCTCGCCACCCTTGCGGTCGTGCCGCTCGCGCTGAAGTACGCCACCAATGCCTTTGCCATGTTTTTCCCCTCTCAGTACCTGTTGATGCGGCACTTCGCCTTTATGCGCTTGATCTTGTCGGGGAGGTCCTCCCAGGCCATGTTGCGCGGCGTGTCGCACGTGCCCGACTCGCGGGCAACGTCGTAGAACCAGCACTTGTAGTCGATGAAGTCGCGGGCGAGCCTCAGCTCCTCGAGCTGGGCGTCTATGGCGTCGCGGCGCTCGTAGACGATGCGCCTGCGCTCGTCGATGGTCGAGTCGCCCTCCATGTAGAGCCGTATGTACTCGCGGATCTCCTTGATGGGCATGCCCGAAACCTTCAGGCGCTCCACGAAGCGCATCCACTCCAGGTCGTCCTCGTCGAACAGGCGGCGTCCGTCGCTTGCGCGCTGCTGGTTGGGGATGAGCCCGTTCTTCTCGTAGAAGCGAATCGTCGAGGCGGGCATGCCCAGCTCCGCGGCGGCGTCCCCTATCGTGTAAAGCTTCTCCATCAATGCCTCCTAGCTGGAAGTCCCCACCAATGCATGCACGTGCCGTCGACTGACGATGCCCCTCGCGCCTGCCTGCCGTCGCCCTCTCGCCTCAGGGCTGCCGCCCCCGACGCGCCGTGGCCTCCGACGCCATGCGCACGCAGTGCGCCAGGCAGGCCACGAGCACCCCAACACTCGCATAGCGCGCAAGGGCGAGGGCCATCGGAGCCCCAAAGTCGGCTGCGGCGAAGAGCATCTGTCCCGCAAGGTACGGCAGCATCCCAAGCCGGACGAAGGAGTACGCGCCATAACACGCTATGGCGAAAAGCACGGCGCGAATCGCCCACAGCCGCCCAGCGGACAAGTGCCTCGGCATGCGGACGTGAAGCCCGGCATGGGCGAAGGCGAGCACGAACGACCAATACGAGCACAGCATGTGCATGCGGCGTGCCCAAGACGCCCCAGGCAGCGAGGGCAGCCAGCCGAACGCGTGCTTCGAGAGCACGAGGCTGCTCGCCACCTGGCCCAAGACGCATGCCGAAAGCCCCACGAGCACCACGACCTGCAGCACGCGCACCACACCGTAGCGCCCGCGGAACACGGAGGCCAGCCACCTGCGGTTGAGGATGGCATGGGCCACCATGAGCACGAACAGGGCCACGCCCAGCCGCTCGTGCGGGACCTCCTGCACGAGCGCCGTGGCCATGACCGCGGCGAGTACCGCAGCCATCGCGACGTCTATCGCGACCTTCGCCCTTCTCCTGCCGCTCATACGCAAGACCTCTCGCCGTTATGCGTTCCTCGAAACCCAGGAGTCGATCTCTGACGTGCTGGACGAGACACTGTCGCCTCGAAGCGAGAGGCCGTCGCGAACGTCGGCACCCG
This sequence comes from Olsenella sp., assembly GCA_017941585.1. GTDB lineage: Bacteria > Actinomycetota > Coriobacteriia > Coriobacteriales > Atopobiaceae > Olsenella_J. Next base: position 3,654 of record JAGAWD010000168.1, read on the forward strand.
GGCAAGCGTCGGCGATGTCGGAAAGGCAGGACGCGAATCCGCTGCCTGCGTGCGTGTTGAACGGATACACCACCTTGCCCGAGCAGTCATGCTCGGAAAGGAAGCTCTTAACGATCTGGGGCAGGTGACCCCACCATGTGGGAAAGCCCAGATAGATGGTCGAGTACTTGTCCCAGTTCTGCACGCCGGCCGCGATGCGGGGCAGGGTCTTCGCCACCTGCTCGTCCTGGGCGACCCGAAGCATCTCGTCGTAGTCGCTCGTGTAGGGAACGGCGGGCTCGATGCGGAACAGGTCAGCGTGCAGGTCCTCGACAATGCGGTTGGCCACGGCCAGCGTGTTGCCCGACCACGAGAACACGGCAACGAGCGTCCCTCCCGCCGCCTGGGCAGACGCCCCGGCACCGTCCGTCGAGGGAGACGCCGACGACGTGGTCGACGTGCCAGACGACCCCGCCCGTCCACCGCCCCGCGAGGCGTCCGTCGCGTCTTGCGTGCCGGCGTTGCGTGGCGTCCATGCGCACCCCGCAAGGGCGACGACGCAGCCCGCGGCGCCAGCCAGCACGAAGTCCCTCCTGCTCATGGCCATGGCACTCAGCCTGCCCTTCCCTGCCGAAAGCACTGTCGACCTACTTCTTGTCGGAGAGCAGCCTGCCGCCAACGCCGACGTTGTCGGATTCGTTCTCCTTGATGAACACGTAGAAAGCGCCCTCGGGGATGCCCGTGGACTCGGAGGCCACCTTGGTGAACCCCTCCACGACCTTCCTCTTCTGCTCCTTGCTGATGGGAGACGTCTCAAACGTTATTACTGGCATGCTCTCGTCCTCTCATAAAGATGATCGTGTTTGGTTTGGGTCAGCGGGGCTAGGAGACCTCCACCAACTCGTACTTGCGGCTTCCGACGCCTAGTGCCTCTGCGGCCTCGAGCACGTGCTGACCGTCTCGGCTCTCTATACGGGCGATCAGGTCGGCGCTGTCGTCGTCGCTTGCGTACACGAGGTCGACGCAGGCCTGGTCGAGCGCGACCGGGTCCGTGGAGGCCAGAATTCCGATGTCGGCCATCTTCGGCGCGGCAGGGCTGCTGTCGCAGTCGCAGTCCACCGACAGGTTGTTCATCACGTTGACGAACAGCATGTTCGGCTGGGCCGCAAGCACGGCCTGGCATGCGTCAGCCATTGACTCCAGGAAGTCGGAGGTTGCGGCGCTCTGCCAGCTCGTCCGGCTCTTGCCTGCCGAATGTATGAGCAGCTTGCCCTCGCGCGACGCCATCCCGATGCTGATGTTCTTCAGGGCTCCACCGAAGCCGGCCATCTGGTGCCCCTTGAAGTGCGAGAGCACCAGGAAGGAGTCAAAGTCCGAGAAGCGCGCACCGACGAGGTCCTCCCCCAGATGGAAGCCGCCGCTCACGGGCAGCGCGAACGAGCCGTCCTCGTCCATGATCTTGAAGTCGGCAATCTTGGTGAACCCGTGGTCTGCCGCGACCTGGTAGTGGGCCTCCGTGGTCGACCGCCCACCGCCGTAGGCGGTGTTGCACTCTACTATCGTCGCCCCCAGCGAACCCACGATTCCCGAGATGAGGTCGGCCTTCAGGTAGTGGTTGCCGCCCGGCTCGCCGGTGGAGAGCTTCGCCCCCACTCTTCCGGAGAGCCTGCGCCCGATCGCGTCGAACACCGCCTGCAGCGCCCTGGAGTCGACTGTCCGGGCGAAGTAGACGACAGGAGCCGAACCCGCCGCCGAGGCACGCCGCGATGCCGACGACTCCTCGCGCCCGCGGGCAGGCTCGCCCGAAGCGGCTCCCGTGTCCTGGCCCGACGCACCCGCCGAGGGGGAATTGCTCCCACATGCCGATAGTCCGGCGAGCATGGCGGCACCTCCCGTGGCGGCTCCGAGCCTCACGAACGAACGCCGCGTCATGTGACCTTGGATGCGAGCGTCCCTACCCTGCTTCATGGCGATCCCCCTACAGGCTATCGACCAGCCTGGCCACGCGCGCCGCCTGCTCGCGGCCCGCACCTGCGATCCTTTCGCGCGCTGCGTCGTCCACGCGGCTCGCATAGGAGACTCCGCAGGTGTACTCGAAGCCCGCAAACTCCATGCCCGTGAGCGCGCACGCACCCTTGGCCGGGATCAGCAGGTCCTCGAGGCGGACCGCGGCGCCGTCGCCGTATGCCTCCTCGGGCGCTCCTATCGTCATCGAGACGACGAGGCTCTTGCCCACGAGCGCCTTGCCCTTGCTGCCATGCGAGAAGCCGTGCAGGAACACGTCCTCCATCCACTTCTGCAGAAGTGCCGGCATGGCGTACCAGAACACCGGGTACTGCAGCACGATCACGTCGGCCGCAACGAGCTTGGCCTGCTCTGCCTCGACGTCGAAGTCGAAGCCGGGATAGAGCGCGTCGAGCCGGTCGATCGTGTAGCCGTCGAGCTTCGCCAGCTCCTCCACGATCGCCTTGTTCGCAACAGAGTCGTCGTCCAGGCGCGGATGTCCGGATACGACGAGTACGTTCTTCCCCATTGGTGCCTCCCTAGTCCGTGGCCTTCTCTAGTCCGTGGCCGTCTCTAGTCCATGACCTTTTCCCAGAAGCGGATCGCGTTGATGCCCAGCGAGTCCGCCAGATTCTCCAGCTCTGCGACCTCGGCGTCATCCAGCTCGACCGCCGCGGCGGCCGCCGCGTCGGCAACGTGCCCCGCCTTGGTCACGCCGACGATGGGAAGCGTCCCCTTGGCGATGGCCCATGCCACCGGCACCTGCGCGACGCCGACGCCGTGAGCCTCGGCCACCTCAGCGAGCTTTGCGTTCAGAACCTCGAGCTTGTCGAGCACGGGGTTGTACGCCTCGGCGCGGGCCGAGCCTGCGGGCATGGGATGGGTCGTGTCGTACTTGCCGGAGAGCGCGCCCTGCTCGAGCACCATGTAGGAGAAGAACACGACGTCGTTCTCGCGGCACCAGTCGAGGATGCCCGAGTCGATGGAACTGCGGTTGATCAGGCTCAGGTGGTTCTGCACGGCGCCGAGCCTCAGGCCGTGCTCGCGCAGGATCGCGTCAGCCTCCTTTATCTCCGCCAGGTTGTGGTTGGAGACGCCGATCATCGGCGCGTCGTTCCGACCGTCGAAGAACTCGGCGACCGCACGTGTCCACCGGGGCGCCTCGGAGGTGTTGTGAATCCAGTAGATGTCGAAGCGGTCGAGGCCCATGAGCTCGAGCTGCATGTCGTGCATCGCGCGCACGGGGTCGTCGGCGGATGAGTCCACGCACTGGGGCGTAAGCTTGTCGGAGATCAGGTAGCTGTCGCGCGGCAGGCCCTCCAGGAGGCCGGCGAGCATCCTCTCGGAGGTGCCCATTCCGTATGCGTAGGCCGTGTCCCAGAGGTTGAGACCGGCGTCCATCGCCGCGTCAAAGATGGGCCTCAGCTCCGCGATGTCCATACCGCTGCCGAACGTGCCGTCGTTGCCCCAGGCCCACGCGCCGAGAGCGATCTTGGGAAGCTTGATATCTGCCATGACGAGGTTCCTTTCGGTCGATTCTTTACCCTGGCGACGTCGTTTGAGTGGATTGTGAGACTTAAACCATGGTTTAAGTCAAGCACTATTCTCCAAACGATGAAAGTTTCTTCACATTCGCCTTGCGACGCGACCATGAGCAGCGCCCTCGCCGCTCACCTCGACGGCGCACGAGGTGACGCCAGCACCGTCTGGCACAAATCTCGGTCGGGCGAATCCTCGCCGGAGACTCATCAGCGCAAAAAGACCCCGAATGGATTGCCGCCATGCCCAGGCGCAAAGCGCCTCGAGTGGACGATTCGGCAATCCACTCGAGGCACTTTGTGCTCCCAATCGTCCACTCGCGGCCATTTAGCGTTCCGACCCCTCGCCATCTCGCAAATCGGGCGGGATGGCAGAATCGCGCCCCTCCATCACGCAAATCCGACGCCGTGGCAGAAACAGGGCCCGAAATCTCGCAAATCCGACGCCGTGGCACGAACGGGGGTCCGATATCACGCAAATCCGGCGCCATGGCACCATTTCGCCCGATTTGCGTGATGTTTTGTGCCATGGCGTCGGATTCCTGAGATGGGAGGCCCCTTTTCTGCCATCCCGCCCGATTTGCGTGATGGTTTGTGCCATAGCGCCCGATTTGCGAGATGGCCTGTGCCATGCCGCCGGATTTGCGAGATGGCCCGTGCCATAGCGTCGGATTTGCGTGATGGCCTGTGCCACGGCGTCCGATTTGCGTGATGGTTTGTGCCATGGCGTCGGATTTGCGTGATGGCCTGTGCCAATCGTCCACTCACGGCAGTTTTGCTCCTGCGGTCACCTAGCAGAACGCGCGAAGAGACACGACTAGGGCGGGACACGGCACGCTCCGGCCATGTCCCGCCCGATTATTATCGCCGGGTACGGCGTCCGTGCGAGGATGCCTTGCGCATTCTCCTAGAGGCCACGACGAAGGCGATGCCGCAGCAGGCCAGAGGCAGCACCGCGTTCGCGACCGCAAGGGCGCCGTCCCCTGTCTGGGGCGACGGGGAGGAAGGCTTGGGCGCTGCAGGTGCCAGGTCCTTCGACTCGGGGCCCTTCGGCTCCGCCGTAGCAACCTTCGGCTCGGCTGACGCAGCCGGCGCCTCGACCACCGTGAAGGTGGCGTCGGCGGCTCCGTCCTCGAAGACGGCCGTCAGCGTATGGCTGCCCAGGACGAGTCCCCCGAGGTACGCACCCTTGAGCGAAACGACGGCGCTGCCCCTCTCGGCAAGGTAGTCGGATGCGGCGACATCGGTGCCGTCCACCTTGATGCCCTTGAAGTTACCGAACGTCTTGTCGTCGTTCACGTTGCGCTTGAACGTGAAGGAGAGGTCGTCGCTCGAACCCATGGTCCACGAGGATCCGTCTCCCGCCGCGGCGACGTATTCGACGATGATCGTCTCGGCCTCGCCGCAGCGCCTGCAGACGTGTGTCGCCTTGCCGTCCGCGTCGCTCCACTCACCCCAGTCATGCCCGAGCGCAGGTACCTCCTCGGGTGCGCCGATCTCGTTCTTTCCCTCGGCGTCCGAGAAGGTCTTCCCGCACTCGCCGCAGGTCCAGTACGCCTTCGTACCCGCCCTCGTGCAGGTCGGATCTACCTGTTCCGTCCTCGTCAGCTCGTGCGTATGGAAGGTGGCCCTCACCTCCACGTCGGAGGCGGGCATGGTGAACGTCGTCGTGGCGGCCAGCGCATCGGCGAGCGTGATTTCGCCAGAGACGACTTCCCAGCGCAGGAACGCGCTGCTCCCCGTCTGCGTGGCCGTGAGGGTGACGGTCTCTCCCGCGAGGCTTGCGGCCAGATCCGCGGCACCCGTGCCAAACCCGTCGTCGGATACGGTTATGCCGTATCCAGCCACCCAGCCGTTTGCCTCCACGCGGAAGATCGTCTCCTTGCCGAAACCGCCGCTGGCAACGTGGGTCCTGTCACCGATGCTTGGCTCTCCGGCCATAGCGGGAGAGAGGACCGTGTCGTTGGGATTGCTGCTGTTAACGAAGATGTAGTTTCCGGACGAGTCCTTGTCACCGTAGTACACGTAGGTCGTGTACACGCGATGGTCCCAGACGGCTCCGGTCGTCTCGCTCGTAGACATGTGGAACTCGCCTCTCTTGCCACTGCGCTTGCACGCGTTTGCCAGGTTGTACACCTTGGTGTATGCGTCGTTGATCTTCCCCTGGACCTGAGCCGTCTTCGGGGTACTATACGTGACCGCCACGTCCTCGCGGAAGACCTCCTTGCCTGAGGCGTAGCCCGCCTGCGTTCCGCCCGACCCGGTGATGTGCACGTTGCCTATCACGTGGGAGACGCTTTGGTCGACCGTGTTGTCGATGTAGACGTCGCTTGCGCCGCTGCTGCGCACAAACACTGCCTGGAGCAGCGTGGAGCTTCCCGGCCCCGCGGTGAAGGAGTAGGGATTGCTCGCAGAGACCAAGGTGCCATCGTTGCTCTCAACGAAGTGCGAGCTGCCTATGACGCCTTGGTACCAGCCGACGAAACTGTACCCACTTTCCGGCGTGGCGGTAAGGCTCACCTGCGCGCCACCCTCAAAGGTGGTGTTGCCGATTCCGATGGAACCGGAGCCGGATGAACCGGTGAACGTACCGGATACACTGCCGCCGCCGGTGCTTCCAAGCGCGACCGCTGCCCACTTGGAAGCCGACTCGGGCTCGAAGGCGGCGGTCAGCGTCTCGCCGTAGTCGGTCGGCATCTGATAGCTATATGAGGGACTTGCGGAGACTAGCTGTGGAGAAGTGCTGTTCCACTGCTTGTACCAGCCCTTGAACACGTACCCGCTCGCGGGGGTGGCCACAAGGCCGACCGTCGAGCCGGCAGACGGGCCGTTGCCTCCCGTCAGCTCGAACGTCTCTCCCGCATTGACGGTACCGCTCTTTGCCGTGCCGGTACCATCCTGGCAGCTCCAGCCGACACTTCCCCCCGCAGTCGCGCCGAGGTATACGCGGGCTTCGCTCTGCGTCGAGAGGGGCGAGGCAGCATCCGACGCCTGAGACAACGCGCCATTGCCCTCCCCTTCGGGCGCTTGCGCGCCAGGCGTCGCCTCCACCGCGGCGATGCCCAGGATTGCGATCGAGTCATCTCCCTCGGTCGCGTCCGGACCCTTGCCCGTCAAGCCTGGCTGTCCCTCGCCTGGCTCCTTGCCAGGAACGTCTGGATCTTGCCCGTCCTGGTCCTGCCCGTCCTGGTCCTGCGAACCAGCCTGGCCCTGTTCGGACTGTGCGCCATCAGCGTCAGGCAGGGTACCCTTCTCGGCCTCAGACTCACCATCGCCGGCGGTCTGTGCCACCACGTTCTCGTTTCCGCGGTCGTTTCCGCGGTCGTCGGTCTCCCCCTCCGAGCCAGAGGCTTCGGGCGCGAGCTCCTCGGCCACCGGCGCGTCGAGGCCCTTCTGCGTGTCGTCGGGCGCAACCGAGGACGCGAGTACCCCAGCGGGCATGAGCCCGCACATGAGCGCCAGGGCGGTGGTTACCGCCACCAGCTGTGACAGCCGCCTTAGGGCTTTGCTTCTGGTTACCATGTCATCGACCCCCGTCTCCTCGGTTGACCGTGCGACGCGCGACCCGCGCCGGTTCCTCCTCAACAGAGATACTTGCTCAAACGACGCGCACCCCTCAGTCGAGCCTTGGGCTAGTTTCTTGCGAATGGCGAGTATAGGTTTCGGCTAGGTAGGCCTTTAGCTGGCACTTTGCGGCCCCCTCGAATGGCTCCCGCCGTTTCGCCCTTACGCACCGTTCGCCTTCGCACTCAACGTGGCCCCGGGTCGCCCGGCAATCCGCCGGAGGCTTTGGGGCCGCAGGCGTGACGCCGTTGTCGTATCCTACGAGATGCAGGCGGATGCGAAACGCGGACAAATGCCTGCCAGAGACGAACGAGGCCACCATGGACACCAGGAACTTCTATGCGGGCGAGGAGTTCTTCGCCCATCTCATGCTGGGGGCGCAGACCACCGGGGATGGCGTGCGGTTTCGCACCTTCGCGCCGGCGGCCGAGAAGGTCGAGCTCCTGCTCGAGGGCGAGGTGCTGCCCATGGAGCGCTTCGCCGACGGCAACTTCTGGGAGACGACGATCGCCGGGGCGCATGTCGGGCAGGCCTACGAGTTTCGCATCTGGCACGGCGGCACCTGCATGGACCACGCGGACCCCTACGCCTACCAGGCGGAGCTTCGCCCCAGGCACAGGAGCGTCGTGGCCGACCTGACCCACGAGTGGCGCGACGCGCAGTGGATGGCCACGCGCACCGACTGCCGCGACCGCGCCATGAACATCTACGAGCTGCATCTGGGCAGCTGGCGAAAGCGCTCGGGAGACGAACCCAGCGACGACCCGTCCGACTGGTACACCTACGATGAGCTCGCCGACATGCTCCCGTCCTACCTTTCAGAGCTCGGCGCGACTCACGTGGAGTTTCTGCCCCTCAACGAGCACCCCTTCGACGGGTCCTGGGGCTACCAGCCAACGGGATTCTTTGCGCCCACCAGCCGATACGGCGAGCCCCAGGGCCTCATGCGCCTCGTGGACGCCCTGCACCAGGCGGGCATCGGCTGCATCATCGACTTCGTCCCCGTGCACTTCGCAACCGACACGTGGGGCTTGGCCGACTACGACGGCACACCGCTCTTCGAGTACCCCCACCAGGATGTGGGCGTCAGCGAGTGGGGAAGCCGCAACTTCATGCACTCGCGCGGCGAGACGTGCTCGTTTCTGCAGAGCGCGGCGAACTTCTGGCTGGGCGCCTACCACTTCGATGGCATCCGCATGGACGCCATCAGCCGCATCGTCTACTGGCAGGGCGACGAGACACGCGGCGTCAACGGCATGGCCGTCGACTTCGTGAAGACCCTCAACAGCGGCCTGCGCTCCCTCAACCCGGGATGCTTCACCGTGGCGGAGGACTCCACGAGCCTCGCCGGGTGCACCACGCCCGTGGAGCAGGGCGGCCTCGGCTTCGACTACAAGTGGGACATGGGCTGGATGCACGACACGCTCGAGCTGTTCCAGACCCCGCCCGCGCGTCGCCCGGACACCTACCACAAGCTGACCTTCTCCATGGCCTACTTCGCGAACGAGCGCTACCTGCTACCGCTCTCCCACGACGAGGTCGTCCACGGCAAGGCGACCGTCGCCCAGAAGATGGCCGCCTCCGACGTGGAGGGCAAGCTCGCGCAGGCCCGCGCGCTCTGCCTCTACCAGATGGCCCATCCCGGCAAGAAGCTCAACTTCATGGGATGGGAGATAGGCCAGCTGCGCGAGTGGGACGAGCGCCGCGAGCAGGACTGGTTCCTTCGCCGATACCCCGCACACGACGCTTTCTTCCGCTTCGCCTGCGAGCTGGGCGCCCTCTACCGCAGCCAGCCCGCGCTCTGGGAGCTCGACTACGACGAGGAGGGCTTCGCGTGGGTGGAGGCGAACGGCGAGGCCGACGTGCTCTACGCCTTCCTGCGCAGGGGCACCGGCGGCGCCTGCGTCCTGTGCGTCCTCAACCTTTCCGACAAGCCACTCGAGAGGACGCTCGGAGTGCGAGGTGCCACCCGTGCCACGCTGCTTCTCGACACCGACTGGCAGCGCTTCGGAGGATCCACCCCAGACGCCGAGGGCTCAGCCGTCCCGTGCAGCGAGGGCGGCGTGTCCGTGCGACTCGCCCCCTGCTCGGGCCTGCTAATCGAAGCTGACATACCGGACGCGACGCGGCGATAGCCGCAGGCTCCGCGGCCGCAGGGGCCACGGGCCTCCCGCCGGCCCAAGCGCTGCGAGTCGCTTGGGCCGGGCGTGCTACGAGTCTGCCCGCATGCGCC
>JAGAWD010000169.1 GCA_017941585.1 Olsenella sp.
CACGGCGGACGGCAGCCTGCTCGCGGGAAGGACGGTCGTGGCGTTCGAGAGCGTCTCCCGCGACGGCGTCGAGGTCGCGGCCCACGCCGACATCGACGACGACGGGCAGGCCGTGAGCTTCCCGAAGATAGGCACCACGGCCACCGTGAACGGCCGGAAGGAGGCGGAGACGGGCGAGGGGATCACTGTCACCGACGAGGTACGCTACGAGAATCTAACGCCGGGGGCCGAATACACCATCAGCGGCAGGCTCGTGGACAAATCCGACGGCGCGACACTCAGGGGCTCCGATGGCAGGGAGGTCACCGCAACCGTCACGCTCGTCGCCGAGGAGGCCAGTGGCACCGTGCTGCTCGACCTCGCGCCTGACGCACGAGACCTTGGCGATGCGGACCTCGTCGTCTTCGAGGAGCTTCGAAAGGGAGAGCAGAAAGTCGCCGAACATGCAGACGTCTCCGACCAGGACCAGACGGTCCACGTCAGGCCCAGGATAGCCACCACGGCGACCGACCCCATCGACGGGGACCACGAGGCGCCTTCCACGGGCGCCGTCAGGATAAGGGACGACGTCGGCTACCAGGGATTGCGCCCCGGCAGGGAGTACGCGGTCAACGGCACGCTTGTCGACAGGGAGACGGGCAGGCCCGTCACGGACGCCGACGGCAACGCGGTAACCGCATCCAGGACCTTCTCCCCCGAGGCGCCGAGCGGCACCGTCGACATCGAGTTCACGGCGGACGGCAGCCTGCTCGCGGGAAGGACGGTCGTGGCGTTCGAGAGCGTCTCCCGCGACGGCGTCGAGGTCGCGGCCCACGCCGACATCGACGACGACGGGCAGGCCGTGAGCTTCCCGAAGATAGGCACCGTCGCTAAGGTCGACTCAGTCGACTCGGGTGAGCAGGGGGCTGAAAAGCTGACCGTCATTGATTCGGTACACTACGAGAACCTCGTGCCCAACACCGAATACACGCTCAAGGGCCATTTGGTCGACAAGGAGTCGGGTGGTCCGGTCGGAAGAGAGAACGGTGAGGTTGCCGCGGAGACGACCTTCAGAACCAGCCAATCCAACGGCACTGTGGACGTACGCTTCGAATACGACCGATCCCTCACCATCGATTCCACGACCGTAGTCTTCGAGAGTCTCTACAAGTCTGGGCAGAGAGTGGCCGAACACGCCGATGTCGAAAACGAGGACCAGAGCTTCGACACGCCGGCAATCTATACCACGGCAAGCGACATGGCCGACGGAGACAAACAGGTAAATGGTCTCGGGAGCGTATCGATACAGGACTCCGTGCTTCACAGGGGACTCGAGAGAGGCGGAACGTACACGCTCCACGGTAGGCTGATGGACAGAGGGACAGGAACGCCGATCCGCGACGCCGGCGGAAACGAGATAACCGCGGAGAGGACCTTCGCTGCAGAAAGCCCGGACGGCATTGTTCCCGTGGAGTTCGTCTGCGACGGCCGCCTGCTCTCCGGAAAGACCGCAGTAATCTTCGAGGACCTTTCGAGAGATGACAAAGTCGTGGCTCGCCACGCCGACATGAACGACGAGGGGCAGTCTGTCGAGGGCGCGCGGATTCAAACCGTGGCTAGGGACCGCGCCGACGGCGACAAGAACGTCTCACCAGACGGCGACCAGGCAATCGTCGACACGGTAAGCTACACAGGCCTCACGCCTGGCAAGACATACACCCTTACCGCAACGCTGCGGAACAAGCCATCCAGTAGTTCCTCGCGCGAGAATTCAGGCGCCAGCGACGACATAGACGACCAGTCCGACGTGCTTTCGAGCGGCACCACGACGTTTTGCCCATCCTCGAGCAACGGGACGGTCGAGGTGGAGATCGCATGCCGCCCAAAGAGGTTCGCCGGCCAGGACCTCGTGGTCTTCGAGAAGCTCACAACCCAGTCGGACGCGACCGGCGAAGGGGAGGGCCCTGCCGTGGCAGAGCACGCCGATCCCGATGACGAGGACCAGACCGTGCACATCGACAGCCCCTCGAAGGACATGCCCCAGACAGGCGTCGACGCCAGATCGTTCGCGGTAGGCATCGCGGGACTCGCAACCGTCTGCGCAACAGTAACCCACCTGATCAAGCGCAGGCTTTGTCGCAGGCGGCATCGGTAGGGAAAGCGCGCGGGGCGCCGCGGGTTCGCCGCCCGCGGCACCCCGCGACGTCACGACAAGGGGGGCATGCGCATGAGGTGCCGGAAAAGGGAGCCGAGAGGAAAGGGAAGACGGCGAATACATGCCGTCGCCACGCTAATAGTGTCGCTGGCCACATGGATGTGCATGTGCTCGCTCGTGTGCACGTCGGGCGACGTCAGGACGGCAAGACGCACAAGGCCAGACCGCAACCCATCCGCATCGTCGCAAGCCACCATTGACTGGCACGCGCTACGTCGCGAAAACCCCGATACGGCGGCCTGGCTCAGCGTCTCCGGCACGAGCATAGACCTGCCCGTCACAAACGCGCCGGGCGGTGACACCAGTTTCTACCTCGACCACGGCTTCGACGGGACGAGCTCGCCTTTGGGATGCCCCTTTCTTGACCCCTCCACAGACGCGGATGGGACGTATGCGCTCGTATACGGGCATCGCGCCGGCGGAGATCTCGTGTTTTCCGATCTGCAGAGAGCCTACGAGCAGGAAACGTTCGATGGACTAGGGGAATGCCTATGGTCGACTCCGGCAGGAGGCACCATCACCCTGGAGAAGCTCTGCTCCGCCCGCGTCAGCAAGAACGACTCCCTGGTGCAGACGTTCGCGTGGTCATCGAGGGAGGGGTATGTGCTCTGGCTGGCAAACGTCGTACGACAATCTTCCGCCAGGGCAGAGCGCGCCGATGCCCTTGTCGCGTGCTCCAAAAGGATAGTTGGACTCGTGACCTGCTCGTCAGACCGACCGGGGCAGCCCTTCAGAACCGTTACGTTCTTCTCCAGCGATAGACCGAAGGACGAAAAACAGGCCCTGTACGATGGCGGATCCGAAAGACGCGAAGGCCCTGAAACAGACTCTTAACTGCCCAGAACTTGAATGGGTCGCCTTGCGCAGGTATCCTTGCTCCATCGCACTAAAGCAACACCTTCATGTCGACGCCACGGACAAGGTCCACGGAGGAACGTATGAATATCGACAATATCGACAGCCGCTCACTCAACCGCCGCCAGTTCCTGAGGGGCGCCAGCCTGCTCTTCGCAGCACCCGCTCTCGCGGGGATCGCGGGCTGCGCAGCGCCTTCCGCCACCGGCTCCAAGACGCAGGGACCCTCGTTCGACGGCAAGCTCATCGTGGGGTTCGATCAAGACTTCCCTCCCTACGGCTTCGTCGGAAGCGATGGTAGCTACACGGGCTTCGACCTCGACCTCGCAAAAGCTGTCTGCGAGATGGAGGGATGGTCCTTCACCCCCAGCGCCATCTCCTGGGACGCGAAGGACGGTCTTCTCAACAGTGGCCAGATCACCTGCATCTGGAACGGCTTCACCATCGAGGGCAGAGAGAAGGACTACGCCTTCACCAGCGCTTACATGGAAAACCGCCAGGTAATTGTAGTTCGCTCCGGCTCTGGAATCGCCAACCTCGCAGGACTCGCCGGAAAGAACGTCATAACGCAAGCCGACTCCGCCGCATACGACCTCCTCAGCGCAGGAGGCGACCAGGAGAAGCTGGGCGCCACCTTTGCTCAGCTGCAGACCATCGGCGAGTACAACACCGCCTTCATGATGCTCGAGAGTGGGTCGGTCGACGCCGTTGCGGTCGACTATCCCGTGGCGGTCTACAACATTGGCGACAAGACCGCGACCTTCGAGATATTGTCCGAACCACTCAACTCGGAGCACTTTGGCGTCGGCTTTGTCGCGAACGACACCGGCAGAGACCTGGCCGCAAAGGTCGAGGCGGACCTCAAGAAGCTGGACGCAAGTGGGAAGGTGAAGGAGCTCTGCGAGAAGTACGCGGACAAGGGCATCTCCTACGACCTCTGGGTTCTTCCGAAGGCCTAGTCGCCCCCACCCAACGGACCTCCCCGCCGACAACCCAATCGATCAGGAGTCACCTTGGACAGTTCCACCATCGTAGTCATGCTCTTGCAGGCCTATGTCGTCTCACTACAGATCTTCGCCCTCACGCTGTTAGGCGCCCTGCCCCTTGGCGTCATCGTCGCATTGGGCAGGCTGTCGAAGTTCAAGCCGCTCTCGTGGCTCGTGGGCATATACATCTCCATCATGCGCGGTACGCCGCTCATGCTCCAGATGTTTGCGGTTTTCTTCATCCCGTACTACGTCTTCGGGCTACAGACCGGGCCAAGCTACATGTTTATCGCCGTTATGATTGCCTTTATCGTGAATTATGCGGCCTACTTCGCCGAGATATACAGGTCCGGCATCCAGAGCATGCCACAGGGGCAATATGAGGCCGCCCAGGTGCTGGGCTACACGAACGCACAGACGTTCTTCCGCATCATATTGCCCCAGGTCATCAAGAAGATTCTACCGGCCATGGGAAACGAGATCATCACCCTGGTGAAGGACACTTCCCTGGCCTTCTCAATCGGCGTGGCGGAGATGTTCACCGTAAGTCGTGCCCTCGTCGCGTCGCAGCGAAGCATGGTGCCCTTCGCCATCGCCGCGCTCATCTACTGGCTCACCTGCCTCCTCATCGAGTTCTTGCTGCGCAGGGCCGAGAAGAAGCTGGACTACTACCATGACTAAGCACAAGCTGCGCTCTATCCCCAGGCCCGACATCAGCTTCGCCTCCGCAGCCGGCCTTCCCGCCGTCTACCTTCGCGACGCACATAAGTCCTTTGGGGAAAACGAGGTCCTCTGCGGAATCAGCCTCACCATCAACAAGGGCGAGGTCGTCTCCATCATTGGTCCGTCAGGAGCCGGAAAGTCCACGCTCCTGCGCTGCCTCACCCTGCTCGACACCTTTGACGGAGGCGAGCTCGCATACGGTGACGTGAGGGTCTGCACGCTCGACAGCGAGCGCTATGCAAAATACGATGCGGAGGCAATGGCAAAGGCGCGCATGCGCTTCGGCATAGTGTTCCAGGACTACTACCTCTTCCCACACTTCAGCGTCCTGAAGAACGTAATGGACGCCCCCATCGTCGTGCAGAAGAGAGACCCGAAGGAGGTCGAGGAGTCTGCCCGCGAGCTTCTCGGTCGCCTAGGGCTTGCCGAGCACGCCGACAAGGTCCCCTGCCAGCTTTCCGGTGGCCAGCAGCAGCGCGTGGCAATCGCCCGCGCCCTCTGCATGAACCCACGCGTCATCTACTTCGACGAGGCGACCTCGGCGCTTGACCCCAAGCTCACGATGGACATGCACCGCCTGATTCGAGAGCTGGCGGCGGACGGCATGGCCGTGGGCATAGTCACGCACGAGATGGGCTTTGCGCGTGACGTCTCCGACAGGATCTGTCTCCTCTACGACGGACAGATCATCGAGGAGGGCTCGCCCGACGAGGTCATCAACCACCCCAAGAACGAGCTCACCAAAGAGTTCCTCTCCCACGTCGAGGGCTAGGAAGTCCTGAGAGGCTTGGCGACCGCACCAAAACCGCATGGCCTAGAGGGTTTCAAACCACACGCATAGCCGGAAGGGGCCGTCTCGGCCCCTTCCTCTTTCGTCGACAACATATGTTCATATCGTCCAGTCGCGAACGTGATCTATACAAGGTACTCCGCTATCTGCACGGCATTCGTAGCCGCGCCCTTGCGGATCTGGTCTCCGCAGCAGAAGAGGGTGAGCGCACTCACGCCATCGGGAGCGGAGAGGTCCCGCCTGATGCGGCCCACGTAGACAAGGTCCTGGTCGGACGTGTCGAGCGGCATGGGATAGCGCAGGGCCTCCGGGTCGTCCACGACGCGGACTCCAGGTGCCGAAGAGAGTATCTCGCGCGCCTCGTCGGGCGAGATCGGCCGCTCGAATTCCGCCGTGATTGACTCCGAGTGGGAGCGCATGATTGGCACGCGGACGCAGGTGCAGTTCACGCGGACGTCGGGAAGGTGCATGATCTTGCGGCCCTCGTTCTGCATCTTCCACTCCTCGGAGGTGTACGCCTCGTCCTTGAATCCACCAATCTGGGGGATGAGGTTGTAAGCGAGCTGGTAAGCGAAGGGGTCGGTCGCCCCGACCTCTCCCCCCTCGGAGAGGACCTTGGTCTCGCGCTGGAGCTCGGTGAGGCCAGGCATGCCAGCGCCAGACGCGGCCTGGTAGGTGCTCACGATTAGCCTTTTGAGGGACGACCTCTGGTGGAGCGGGAAGATCGGGAGAAGCCCGATGATCGTAGCGCAGTTGGGGTTGGCGATGATGTTACGCGGACGATCGACAATGTCGCCGGCATTGATCTCGGGGATGACGAGCGGCACGTCTGGATCGAGCCTGAAGGCGTGCGAGTTGTCGACGCACACGGCTCCCCTTGCCGCAGCCTCGGGAAGAAGCTCCCTCGCCTGGGCGTCTCCCGCGGCTCCAAGCACGATGTCGACGCCCTCGAAGGCCTCAGGCGTCGCCTCCCGAACAGCGATCTCCTCGTCGCAAAACGTGACGGTCTTGCCTTCCGAGCGCGCGCTTGCGAGCGCAACGAGACGGGAGACGGGAAAGTCCCTCTCCTCGAGGCACCGCAGCATCTGCGTACCCACCACGCCCGTCACGCCAAGTATGGCCACAACCTTGCCCGCCATGCTAACCTCCTACTTTCTGATCTTGGCACCGCACGAGGTCGTGCGGAGCAGGGACTGCCCAGACCCGCGGGTGCACGTTACCTCGAGGCATTCTCGGATGTGACCATCTCGTTCTCTACGAACTTATCGTAGATAACGTTTATGGCCCTCTCAAAGTCCTCGTTGTTCACGCCCAAGATAATGGAGATCTCCTGGGAGCTCTGCGTAATCATGCGGATGTTGATGCCCGCCTCGCCGAGCACGCCAAAGATCCTGCCCGACGTTCCCGCGCGGCGGCTCATGTTGCGACCGACGACGGAGATGAGAGCAAGCTTGTCAACCATGTTGATGCTGTCGGGCTTGAGCTCCTGCTGCAGGTCGCTCACGATCGAGTAGATGCTGTCCTTAACGTCCGCCCCGTTGACGACGACGCCAAACGAATCCACGCCAGTCGGGATGTGCTCGACCGACACGCCGTAGCGCTCGAAGATGGTGAGCGCCCTGCGGACAAAGCCGACCGTGTTGGACATGTGCGCCTTCTGCACGTGCAGCGCCATGAAGTCCTTCTTGCCGGCAATGCCCGTGATGAGGTGCTCGCGCTCGTGCTCCGCGGCCGTCTCGCGAATGACCGTTCCCCGCGCCTCGGGGTCGTTCGTGTTCTTGATCTGGATGGGGATGCCCACCTCGCGAACGGGGAAGATTGCCTCCTCCTGCAGTACGGAGGCGCCCATGTAGGAGAGCTCGCGCATCTCGTCGAAGGTGATGCGGTGAATCGAGCGGGGGTTCTCCACGATGCGGGGGTCGGCCGCCATAAATCCGGAGACGTCAGTCCAGTTCTCGTAGACGCCCGCGTCGATGCAGCGCGCGAGGATGGCACCCGTGATGTCTCCCCCGCCGCGCTGGAAGAGCCTCACCGTGCCGTCTACGGTCGAGCCATAGAAGCCCGGCAGCACGAAGGAGCCGAGGCGGGCGACGGCATCGCGCACACAGGTCGCCGTGCGCTCCATGTCGATTGTACCGTCATGGTGGAATACGATGGCATCCGCAGCATCGAGGAACGGCATGCCGAGGTACTCGGCCATGAGCTGCCCGGTGAACCACTCGCCTCGAGAGACGATGTACTCGGGAGAGAGACTCTTGATTACGGCCGAGAACTCCTCGAACTTCTCTTCGATGGGATACTTGAGCCCAAGCTCGTCTCGGATGTCCACGAAGCGCTGCTCGATGTCCTTAAGGAGCGTCGTGCAGTCGACGTGGTACTCGATGTGGGCGTTCACGAGGAGAAGGAGGTCCGTGAGCTTGTTGTCTGCGGGAAAGCGCTTGCCCGAGGCAGAAACCACCACGAACCTGCGGTCGGAATCGCCCTTGACGATGGCCTTGACTTTCTTGAACTGCTCTGCGTCCGCAACGCTCGAGCCTCCGAATTTTGCTACTTTGATCATGCGTTAGTCCTCCTGGGGAAGGGCGGCCATGAAGCTTGTGGGATCCTTCTCGAGCGCGTCGTCAAGGAGCTCGCGGGCCTTCTCGGACGTGAGCGAGCGCAGAATCGTGTAGCCGCTCGCCACCCCCTCGCCGCCCGGAAGCGACGCCGTCGTGCGGAAAAGATAGTCGGAGGTAAGGAGCTCCGGTGCGTAGGCGAGCCGCGCGGAGAAATCGTAGGTCGGCCTGCGTCCGTTCGCAAAGTCGATTATGTCCTGCACCATGGCATTGCCCGTTGGCAGCATGCCGGCACCCTGCCCGTAAAACTTGAGGGGACCGATGGTCGACCCCTCGAGCGAGATGAGGTTGAAGTTCGAGGGTACGTTGGCCTCAAGCGACGAGAGGGGCACGGCGACCGGCTCCACCGAAACCGCATAGCGCCCATCCGAGCGGACGCCGCGACCCAGGAGCTTCACTCCCCTGCCCATTCCCCTCAGCACATCGAGATCGCCATTGGTGAGGGTGCGAATCCCCGAGACGGGGAACTCCTTCGTGCAGGAGACGTCAAAGGCCACGCATGCCGAGATGATCGTCTTGTTCTTCACGTCGATGCCGTCGATATCGGCGGACGAGTCGCGCTCGGCGTAGCCCAGCGCCTGGGCGGCCGCCAACACCTCGTCGAAGTCGGCGTCATTCTTAGCCATCGCGTCGACGATGTAGTTCGTCGTGCCGTTCATGATGCCGGAGAAAGAAGAGACCTCGTCGATGCGACGAACCTTCTCGATCGAGGCGATCCAGGGGATGCCGCCCCCGACCGACGCCTCAATAAGTAGGCTCGCGCCCGAGCAACGAGCCTGGCTCGCGAACTCTTCGAAGTACTCGGCGACGACCGCCTTGTTCGAGGTGACGACGCTCTTGCCGGCGGCAAGGGCCTCGATGATGTAGGTATGGGCCGGCTCGAGCCCGCCCATGCACTCGACGACAAGGGCAATCTCGGGGTCTTCGACGATGTCCCTGAAGTCCGAGGTCATTCGCTCGTCCGCAAGGCGGTCGGGCAGCTCCAGTATGCGGGCCACCTCCACGTCCGCGGTGTGTTTTCCGACGATCTCGTCGACGCCGCGGCCAACCGTGCCGTACCCGAGAATGGCAATCTTCATCGCGTTCCAATCTTTCTACTCTGTGTCGTCAACGAGTCGCTCAAGTCATCCAAGTTATGATGATATACAACAAGGAACCCAGAAGGATCCGAGGCAAGGAGCGCACTCGTGAAAACGTTCTATCACAGCACGCGAGGCAATGGCGAAACCGTAACAAGCAAGCAAGCAATTCTCATGGGAATCGCGGCCGACGGCGGCCTTTACGTCTCGGACCAGCTCGGAGAAGTTCAGCTTGACCTCGCCGACATCTCCCGATGCACCTACCACGAGACGGCCAGGCGGGTCCTCGGAACTCTCCTTACAGACTACACGGAGCAGGAGGTCGACTCGTGTGTGAAGGGTGCCTACGCCGACAACTTCGACACACCCGCCATCACTCCCCTAACACCCCTCGGCTCCGACTGGCTGCTCGAGCTCTACCACGGGCCGACTTGTGCGTTCAAGGACGTCGCGCTCCAAATGCTCCCCCGTCTCATGTCGAAGGCGCGTATGGGAGACGGTCGCAACGTCATGATCGTGACGGCCACGTCCGGAGACACGGGCAAGGCCGCGCTCGCAGGCTTCGCCGGCGTGAGCGGCACCGGCATCACGGTGTTCTACCCCGAGGGAAAGGTCTCGGACATCCAGCGCCTGCAGATGGTGACCCAGCCCGGCGAAAATGTCGCCGTGTGCGCGATCCGCGGCACCTTTGACGACGCCCAGACGCAAGTCAAACACATCTTCGCAGACAGGGAGCTCGCAGCTCGCCTCGCAGGCGACGGCTGCATCCTCTCGAGCGCGAACTCCATCAACGTCGGGCGCCTCGTCCCGCAGGTGACCTACTACTTCAACGCCTACGCACAGCTCGTGCGCTCAGGAGCGGTCAAGGTCGGCGACGCGGTAGACTTCTGCGTCCCCACCGGCAACTTCGGAGACGTCCTGGCAGGCTACTACGCAAAGAGGCTCGGCCTGCCCGTGGGCAGGCTCGTCGTAGCCTCGAACACCAACAAGGTGCTCACCGACTTCATCGAGACGGGCGTCTACGACCGCCGCCGCGAGTTCGCGAAGACCATCTCCCCCTCGATGGACATCCTTGTCTCCTCGAACCTCGAGCGCATGCTTTACTACCTGACCGACGGTGACTGCGAGCGCGTCACCCACCTCATGGGCGAGCTTCGGGAGAAGGGCTTCTACGATATCGGCGCAGACCTTCTCGGAAAGCTGCAAGGGACCTTTGGCTGCGG
This sequence comes from Olsenella sp., assembly GCA_017941585.1. GTDB lineage: Bacteria > Actinomycetota > Coriobacteriia > Coriobacteriales > Atopobiaceae > Olsenella_J. Next base: position 10,466 of record JAGAWD010000169.1, read on the forward strand.
CTTTGCGACCGACGACGAAACGCGCCAGACCATCCGCGCCACCTGGGAACAAGAGGGCGTTCTTATCGACCCACACACCGCGGTCGCGAAGTGCGTGCTCGACAGGACAGAGACCGAGGGGGCCCAGCGCGTGTGCCTTTCGACCGCGAATCCCTACAAGTTCTCATCCGACGTGCTTGCCGCACTGGGAGAAGACGTTAGTGGCAAAGACGGTTTTGCCTGCATGGACACCCTCCAGGCAATCACGAGGGTCTCGGCTCCCGAGCAGCTCTCGAGCCTTCGCAACGCGAACATCCTCCACGAGTCCGTCTGCAATCAGAGCGAGATGGGAGCCTTCGTGGAGAGGGCGTGCGAGAGGATGTTCGCATGAGAGCACACGATGCCCGCGACGCGCACTTCGCGCCCGTCTACCCTGCCGCGGCCACTGACCACGGCGCGACCAATACCCCCAGCGCGACCGCAAAAGGAGCACCCTCGCGCGTGACGGTGCGGGTCCCCGCGACGTCCGCGAACGTGGGGGTCGGTTACGACTGCCTTGGCCTCGCGCTCGACCTCATGGCGACCTTCACCTTCGAGCCCGCAGACAACCTTGTGATCGACGGTTGCCCCGAGCAGTTTCGCGGGGAGGACAACCTCGTCTGGACGAGCTACCTCGACACCTGCCGCAGGCTCTACGAACGCCCGATGCCCCTGCGCATAACGATTGACTCCCCGATTCCCCTCTCGGGTGGACTAGGCTCCAGCTCCGCCTGCGTGGTGGCCGGCGTGGCGGCCGCCCAGGCACTTCATGCCGGGGAATTCGACCGTGCGTCCGCACTCGACATCGCAACCCAGATCGAGGGGCACCCGGACAACGTCGCACCTGCAATACTCGGAGGACTTGTCAGCTCGTTCGTCGATACGGGACGAACTCACTCGATACGCTTTGACATCGCCGAGAACCTGGCCTTCGTCGCCATCGCGCCTCCCTACGAAGTCCGCACGACAGATGCGCGCAAGGCCATGCCCAAGGTCGTCTCGACGGAAACCGCGGTGTGGCAGATCGGGCATTGTGTAGCCGCCGTTCACGCAATCGAGACCGGAGATGCCAAGCTTCTCTCAGCCGCCTGCCAGGACAAACTGCACGAGCCCTACAGGTCACCCCTCATACCCGACTACGAGCCGCTCAAGCGCACCGCACTTGCCGCAGGGGCCGCCGCCTACCTCATCTCTGGCTCCGGATCGACGATGTTAGCCGTGGCCGACGGGCTAGATGCGGCACAACGCGTGGCTGCCGCGGTCGAGAACATGGTCGAAAACCGCATCGAGGGCCTCTGGGTGCGCGTGCTCTCCTCCAACTTTGGAGGCACCGTCGTCACGATCGAGCGATAGTCACGCCATGCGCATGCCAGGCTAAAGCCCGCCCGAGGTACCGGAGCGCAAAAGTGCCTCGAGTGGACGAACAAGGATGCCGGAGCGCAAAAGTGGCTCGAGTGGACGATTGGCAAGGGTGTCGGAGCGCAAAAGTGGCTCGAGTGGACGATTGGGAGCGCAAAAGGGCCTCGAGTGGACGAGCAACGAATCCACTCGACGCCGATTTGCGCTCCGGAGAATCCACTCGACCGCATTTTGCGCTCCAGAGGGGCCGGGGCGAATCCACTCGATGAGGCTTGCGTCGGATTCCCGCCGAGCGGACACGCCAGAAGTCCCAGGGAACCTGAGAACGCCTTCGAACGCACGCTCCGTCTACACAATCGTGCCCGAGAGTCCACTTCGGCTGTACTCTCGGGCAGGTATTTTGTCGGAAGACAGGTCAAGGCGCTACCATCGGCTACCCGCCGAGATACGCCTTCCTCACGTCATCGTCATGCAGCAGCTCCCTGCCAGTCCCCGTCTTCGTGGTTCGACCCACCTCTAGCACATAGCCGCGATCGGCGATGGAGAGCGCCATCGATGCGTTCTGCTCGACCAAAAGGATGGTGGTGCCCCTGCGGTTGAGCTCCTTGATGATGTCGAATATCTCCTCGACGAGGATGGGGGCCAGACCCATTGACGGCTCATCAAGCATGAGAAGGACGGGCTTGCTCATGAGGGCTCGGCCCATCGCGAGCATCTGCTGCTCGCCACCGGACATTGTGCCGGCAGGCTGGTTGATGCGCTCCTGAAGGCGAGGGAAGCGCTCGTAGACTACCTTGATAGTCTCCGCGTTCTCGGCGTCCGAGCGAGTGTAGCCACCCATGTCGAGGTTCTCGGCCACGCTCATCTGGGTGAAGACTCGACGACCTTCGGGGCAGAGAGCGAGTCCCCTCTCGACGATCTTGTGTGGCTTGATGCCCACGATGCTCTCGCCCTGGAACTCGATCGAGCCGCTGTCGGGCTTGATGAGCCCCGCGACCGTGTTGAGGGTGGTCGACTTGCCGGCGCCGTTCGCGCCGATCAGGGTGACGATCTCTCCCTCCTCGATGTCGAACGAGATGCCCTGGACGGCCTTGATGGCACCGTAGGAGACACGCAGGTCCTTAACAGAGAGGAGCGCCATCTAGTTCACCTCCTGCTTTCCCAGATAGGCCTCGATGACCTTGGGGTCGTTCTGGATCTCGTCGGGCGTGCCCTTGGCGATAATGCGCCCGTAGTCGAGGACACCGACAACCTCGCAGACGCCCATGACGAGGCTCATGTCGTGCTCGATGAGCAGAATTGCGATTTGGAACTCATCACGGATCTTCTGGATGTTCTCCATCAGCTCTTCGGTCTCGTTGGGGTTCATGCCCGCCGCGGGCTCGTCAAGCAGAAGGACCTTCGGCTGTGTCGCGAGCGCACGAAGGATCTCGAGGCGCCGTTGGGCACCGTAGGGAAGGTTCCCGGCCTGAGTGTCGGCATAGCCCTGCATGTCGAAAATCGAAAGCAGTTCCATGGCACGCTCGCGATACTCCCTCTCCTGCTTCCAGTGGCGAGGCATGCGGAAGAGGTCCTCCAGGAGCGTGGTCGTCATCGTGTTCCCAAAGCCGACGAGGATGTTCTCCGCAACCGTCATCTGGTTGAATAGGCGGATGTTCTGGAAGGTGCGGGCGATGCCCATCTTGTTGACCTGCACCATGCTCATTCCCGCCGTGTCATACCCATCGACGAGGACGGTTCCGCGCGTCGGCTTGTAGACATTGGTGAGAAGGTTGAAGATCGTGGTCTTGCCGGCGCCGTTGGGACCGATGAGGCCAGAAATCTCGGTGCGTCCCATCGCGATGTTGAAGTCGTCCACTGCCGTGAGGCCACCGAAGTCTATGCCAAGGTGCTCCGCCTGCAGCACGGGAATCTGGCCAAGGTCGCGCTCGGGAATGAGGTTTGGCGTCTCCATCTGAACGAGGACGGGGCGCCTCTTGCTTTCGCTCCCGCTCTTAGGCATGATTCTCGACCTCCTCCTTCTTGTCCTTCTTTCGCTTCCAGAAGAACTCGCCGTTCATGATTCTCTCGATGGTGTCGCCCATGGAGAAGTCGTAGGTGCCCATGAGACCCTGCGGGCGGAAGATCATGACGAGTATCAGCACGACCGCGTAGGCAATCATGCGGTAGTCAGCGAACGCTCGCAGTGCCTCGGGGAGAATCGTCAGAACGGTCGCGGAGAGGACCGAGCCAAGCATGGAGCCCATGCCGCCGAGAACGACCATGACGAGGACTTCGATCGACTTCATGAAGCCGAACTTCGCGGGAGCCATGACGCCGATGCAGCCCGCGTAGAGGCCGCCCGCCACGCCCGCGAAGAACGCGGACACGACGAACGCGAGCGTCTTGTAGTAGGTGGTGTTGACGCCCGTGGCCTCTGCGGCAATCTCATTGTCGCGGATGGCGAGGATGGCGCGGCCATGACGAGACTTCATCATCGTATGGATGAGGAAGAGCGAGATGGCGACGACCACGAACGTGTTGACGAAGTTGGTGTACGCGGGAATTCCCGTGAGGCCCTTGGCGCCGCCCGTGAGCTCGAAGCCGAGAACGGAGTCGATGTTGAGCATGACGACTCGGATGATCTCGGCGAACCCCAGGGTGATGATGGCAAGATAGTCGCCCTTGAGGCGAAGCGCGGGAATGCCGATGACGACACCGGCGAGGGCGGCGCAGATGCCGCCAAACAGAATTCCTGCGACAAAGAGCACCGTGCAGGCGGGGCTTCCGACCACGAAATCGCGGGCGCCGACACCCATGACGCCCGACATGCGCATGATGAAGATCGCGCAGGAGTAGCCGCCAATCGACATGAAGCCCGCGTGCCCCAGGGGCAGCTGCCCCAGATAGCCGGTCGCGATGTTAAGCGAGACCGCCATGATGATGTAGATGCCCACCTGCTCGAGGACGGAGGTCTGATAGCGCGAGATGGCGCCTCCGCTGATCATGAGCTCGCCCACGACGATAAAGGCCACCACGAGCAGGGTGTTGATGATGTAGCGCTTGGGCGTCGAGAGCGTTCTGCGACCGGCGCCCCTCTTACCAGCCGACGCGGTGATGTACGGCTTTCTCTCGGTGAAAGTATCTTTCTCCATGTTCGCCCCCTAGACCTTCTCGTTCATGGTGCGTCCGAGGATGCCCGTCGGCCGCACGATGAGAACGACGATGAGGAGCAGGAATACGACGGCGTCCTTCCAGACGGAGAGACCGACAGCCGAGACGAGCACCTCGGCAAAGCCGACGAGGAGACCGCCGATAACGGCGCCGGGGATTGAGCCGATGCCCCCGAGGACGGCGGCGACGAACGCCTTGGTGCCCAGCATGATGCCCATCGTGGGAGTTGCCTGAGAGTAGGCCATGCTATACAGGATCGCGCCGATGCCGGCAAGCGCGGACCCGACGGCAAAGGTGAAGGAGATGGTCGTATTGACGTTGATGCCCATCAGCTTCGCGGCACCCATGTCCTCCGAAACGGCGCGCATCGCCTTACCCAGCTTCGTCTTCTGGACGAGGAAGGTGAGGATGGCAGTAGAGACTGCAGTGACGACGATGGTGATGAGGGCGATGACGGAGAGCTGCATGTCACCGATCGTGATGTTGGATGCATCGATGAACGCAGGTACGACCTTGGCGTCAGCGCCAAAGACGAGCTGAGCGCCGTTCTCGAGGAAGTAGGAGACGCCAATTGCCGTAATCAGGATCGAAAGGCGCGGAGCGTTGCGCAGGGGCGCATACGCCACCTTGTCGATTAGAACGCCAAGCAGCGTGCACCCCGCGACGGAGAGCACGGCCGCCAGAGCCGGGTGAAGGCCGAGGACGGCCATCGCGACCCAAGAAATGTACGCACCGACCATGATGATGTCACCGTGGGCAAAGTTAAGCAGCAAGATGATGCCGTACACCATCGTGTACCCCAGGGCGACGAGTGCGTAGATGCTACCAAGCTGCAAGCCATTCAGCACCTGCGTCAATATCGTCACGGCAAACACTTCCCCTCATCTTCATAGTGTTCCGACAGTAATGCTACCAACGGCACCCGATCGCGCTTAATCGAGCGCCGGCCTTTCACGTCCGAAAGAACGGGCGCCGAGAAGCTCCCGGCGCCCGCCAAACTATCTTCGTATGGTTAGCCTGCGATGGTGTCGAAGATCTTCTCCTGACCACCCTCGAAGGTGATGACGAGCGTGGACTTCACGGGATCGCCGTTTCCGCTATAGGAGATGGTACCGGTGACGCCGTCGACCGAACCACCCGCAATGGCCTCGATGATGCTCTGCTTGTACTTCTCGAGGTCGCTCGCCTTGCCGCCGGCCTCCTCGACCTTCTTGATGGCGGAGAGCATGATCATCGCGGCGTCGTAGCCGAGGGCGCAGAAGTTGGTCGGCTGCGTCTTGTACTCGTCGTTATAGGCCTTGATGAAGTCCTGGACGTTTGGAGCATCGTTGGCGGCGACGAAGGACGAGTCGTAGAAGCAGCCCTCGAGATCGGCGGCGCTCGCGTACTGCTGGTCACCACCGACGATGCTCGCCCAGCCATCGGCGCCCAGGAAGACGCCCTTGTAGCCAAGCTCGCGCGCCTGCGTGACGATCTTGCCGTCGTCCTGGTAGTAGTTGGGCGAGAGGATGGCGTCGGGGTTGGTGGCGATGATGGAGGTCAGCTGGGCCTTGAAGTCGACGTCACCCGCGGCATAGCCCTGCTGCGTGGTGACGGTGATGCCCTTCTCCTGAGCACGCTTTACGAAGGCGTCATTCACGCCGACTTCGTAGTCGCCACCGGAGTTGAAGATGGTCCCGACCGTCTTGTAGCCCTGTTTGGCCGCAAAGTCGGCCATGACCCTGCCCTGGAAGGGATCAGTGATGCAGGCGCGGAAGGCGTTGGGGCCATAAGTGATGAAGTCAGCCGCAGTCGCGGACGCGGAGACGAGTGGCATGTTGTCCTTCACGGAGGCCTGTGCGACGGCGATGGAGGGCGTCGAGGTGACGTCACCGATGATTGCGACGACTCCCTCCTCGACCATCTTGTTGTAGACGTTCACGGCCTCGGTAGCGTCGCCCTTCTCGTCCTGGACGGTGAGCTCAACCTTCTTGCCGTTGATGCCGCCCTTGTCGTTAATCTGCTTGACGTAGAGCTGGGCGCCGTTGCGAACGGCGAGCCCGTACTGGGCGACGTCACCTGAGTAGGGACCCATGAGGCCGACCTTGATGACGCTGTCGTCACCCTTGGGTCCGCCACCGCAACCCGCAAGAACCGAGGCGGCACCAAGGCCTGCGACAGAGGCGGCACCGAGCCTTACGAAGCCACGCCTGGAAATAGCGTTCAGCATAATAACCCCCTATTAGTCAAAGAGCGCCGCAGCGCCTTTTTGAATGAGACAAATGTATACTCAATAACTCCTTGCATATATGCAAAAACGATATGGTTATCAGTCTCGAAACCTAAGCACCACAAGGGCGAGGACGCTGCCGAGGGCGACGCCGCAGAGATCAATGAGAACGTCAACGGGGCTTCCCGCTCGCCCGGGAACGTGAAGCTGGATTGTCTCGTCGATGACGGGAACGAACAGCACCCATGCCACGCTCAGGGCGAGTGCGCCGCTCCGTCCTCGGCGCAGGCTGCCCCGCAGGCGCCCTACCAGGTAGCCGAGGACTGCGTATTCACTGAAGTGCGCGAGCTTCCGCACGACTAGCGTAATGGTTTCCACGTCGCGCATTCCCGCAAGCTCGAAGACGGGCCGAACGAGCTGGACGACTAGGCCGCTCTCGTTCGCGGAGTCGGGACCCTGAATGAACGAGTGCCCCCATATAACGGCAGTCCAGACAAGCGAGACGAGCAGCCAGGCCGTCGTAGGGCTAACGCGGCGCCTGACAACCCCCACGCCCTAGGCCTCCTTTGCCGCAGCAGGTGCCATGTGCTTGGGCCGGTATCCCGAGCTCGCCGTGACCTTCCTGGACGAACCATGCCGCTTGAGAACGCCCGTTGACTTGAAACTCTGACTGCCGCCCTCGATCACGTGGAGGTAGTCGCGCGAGGTCTTTCGAACGGCGTGCGAAGGATTTTGGGAGAACTCCTCGTTAATGAGATAGTCGACGTACGTAGACGTGTCTACCACCTCGGGATGGCCTGCCGGAGTCTTGAACGGTATGAATCTGGTCGAACCCTCAAGGGTGTCGGGATCGTCAATCGTCTCCTCGCCCCCAACGCTGTCCGCAAAGACTGGCGCGGCCTGATATTGCGCAATCTTCTCGCCCATCGCAGCGAGAGCCATCTCCCACGCATCCTCGTGATCGAGGTCGTCCGCAGTTCGCTTTTCGGGATATGCGCCCTGCTCGACCGGGGCAACAGATTGCGCGATGCGGGTGGCCCGCAGGCTCGCGGCGCTCTCCCCCCTCGCTCCGACATGGCCTCCCTGTCCCTGGAAAGCCCCTTCGGAGGTTATCTTGCCCACCCATGTTGGAATAGAAAGGTCTTCCTGTCCGTACTCCGATCCGCTGACGTCGCCGACGTGACGTACCGAGTCACCGAGACGTGCATTCCACCAACCCGTTCCAACGTCGCCGACAGAGCCATCAGCGCGCTCGATGACGGGCAGCCCCTCGAAGCGATCTCCTCCCAGCCTCTCGGAAAGTATTTCCGCCACGCCACGGGCGCGGGAGGCCATTCGCTCCTTGAATGTCATGCGACGGACGTAGTTTTCGGCTATCTGAGCATAGTCGTTTGCCACGTGCAGCGGAGCATAGCTTGAGTCCGTCACCGAGACGTCTGCGGGCACGGGCTCCTGTTTTCTCGCATATGGCCGAACGTCGACGCCGCCCGTGCTTCTCCAGTCGGCGGCGGCGCGGCGACTCGCTCGCTCGGCGGCCCGGGTGGCACCCTGACCCCATCGCTGGGGCTCGTGCAAGGGGGAAGTGACGCGTGCCGAGTCGCTATTGTGCGTCGCATCCCCCTCTAGCGACGAGACGGCCTCCTGAGACGGCAGGGGCGAGGCGGCGTCGGGAAAGTCGAACATGGCCTCCGTCTTACGCTCGTTACTAGCGATCTTGCTGGTGACGATGAGGGCGACCGCCCCCGTGAGCGCCGCACCCGTTATGCAGCCCAACACGAAGGGAATCGCGGGAGACTCGAGGATGCCGCCTTGCGACCCCCCGTCGGGAGCGGCAAGCGCAACGCTTGGTATGAACATTGCCGCCGCCCCAAAGAGCCCAGCGACTATTGCCGGGTTTCCCTTTTCCTGCCTCATTGGGCTTCTCCTCCCACATGACATCCTGAACGCGTCACGCGACAGAAAAGCAGGTAGATTTGCATTATTTGCACTACAGAGTGCTGCAATGCAACGGCCTGCCTCGTTTTATCTGTGTTTACCGTCGCCTATGCGCCCGAGAGATGGCCTCGGACTGTTTCTGATGGTACTAGAATTTGTGTCCGATGCAAGTGTTATTGTGCGAAGTGGCATGCTTTCTCGCCCCCTGCGGGCTCGCCTCCTCACGAGCGGCCCGAAGGGTCGGACATGCGGACAAATAGCCCCCTCCCGCATCGAGTCGGGAGGGGACGGCCACAGGTGCAGCCAATGCCCGGAGCGGAATCAGTGCAGGGTTCCGAAATGGTCGTTTTGCTGAGCCTTCTTGGCGCTCCTAATGAGAAACTCCTCATTGTTGTCGGTAGACTTGAGACCCTTCACAAGGGCGCTAGCCGCGCGCTCGGTGTTGTTCATGTTCGCAAGAATGCGACGTATGCCCCAGACGAATGGCTGGAGCTCTGCGCTGATGAGCAGCTCCTCGTTGCGCGTGCCCGAGGCAACCGGGTCGATGGCCGGGAAGATGCGCCTGTCGGCAAGGTCGCGGTCGAGCTTGAGCTCCATGTTGCCCGTGCCCTTGAACTCCTCGAAGATGACTTCGTCCATCTTGGAGCCCGTGTCGATGAGCGCCGAGGCGAGAATCGTGAGCGATCCGCCGTTCTCGATGTTGCGCGCCGCGCCCAGGAACTTCTTGGGCGGATAGAGCGCGGCGGAGTCGACGCCACCCGACAGGATGCGCCCGCTCGCGGGTTGCGCGAGGTTGTAGGCACGCGCGAGACGGGTGATGGAGTCCAGTACCACCACGACGTCCTCTCCCAGTTCGACGAGGCGCTTTGCCCTCTCGATGACCAGCTCCGCGACGGCGGTGTGGTTACTTGCAGGCATGTCAAAGGTGGAGGAGACGACCTCGCCCTTGATGGAGCGCTCCATGTCGGTAACCTCCTCCGGCCGCTCGTCGACCAGGAGGCAGAAGAGGTGTACCTCGGGATTGTTGGCCGCAATGGACTGGCAGATCCTCTTGAGGATGGTCGTCTTGCCCGCCTTGGGCGGAGAGACGATAAGACCGCGCTGACCCTTTCCAATGGGTGCGACGAGGTCGATGGCGCGACCGGTCGTCGACTCCTTGCCATGCTCCATGACGAGACGCTCGTTCGGGTAGATGGGCGTGAGGTCGCGGAAGCGGGGGCGCGACTTCATCTCCTCAGGAGCGCGCCCGTTGACGGAGTCGATCTTGTGGAGCGGCGGGAACTTGTTGCCCGACTTGGAGGGTGCAACGGAGCCGACCACATAGTCTCCGGGACGCAGACCGAACTGGCGAATGAGCTGCTGGTGCACGAACGCGTCATTGTCACCGGGCATGTAGTTCCCGGTGCGCAGGAAGGCGTAGCCCTCATTCTGGAAATCGAGGACGCCGGAGACGGGACGGAATCCCTCCGCAAGAGCGGCCGCCTGGTAGATGGCCTCGGCCAGATCCTTCTTGCGCACGCCAACATGGTCGACGCCGAGCTCGGCAGCCTTGACGCGGAGCTCGGCAACCTTCATCTCGGCGAGCTCCTCGCGACTGAGCGAGGGCTCGAGGTTCTGGACCTGTTGCCCCTTACGATTGCGGCGGCGCTGATTTCTCCCCTGTCGTTGGGACGTGCCGTTTCCGCCGTTGGCGGTCGAGCCATCGGAAGAGTCGGACTTTCCGCGGCGCCTGCGCCTGCGGCCGTCTCCATCCTGGCGTACGTCCTGATCGCGGGCAGAAGCCTCCTTGTGCGACGAGTGCCCGTGACTGGGCTCCGTAGCAGCAGCCCCGTCGGCCTCGGCAAGAGTCGCCGCAGGTGCGCCCATGGGAACGGAGCTCGCCTTCGTCGCGTTCTGAATCGTCTCGTTCAGGTCCTCAATCCTTGGGGCCGTCTTCTCGTCCGGTTGGGCGTCTGTCTTGCGAGGGCGCCCGCGGCGTCGCTTTGGCTTCTGCTCCACGGCCTCTGCGCCAGGCTCCGCAGACATGAGGGAGAAAAGGTCCTCTTGGACGACCGCGGCGTCACCGTTCTTGGGCGAAGATTCCTTCGGTGCCTCGGTCGCATCCTCCGATGACGTGGCGCGCGTCGTCTTTCGCGCACGGGTTGCACGCTTGGGCTTCTCGTCCGCCTCGGGCGCGGAAACCGTGTCGGCGCCTTCGTCCTTCGGCTCGCTCTTCTTGCGCCTCGCGCGCTTTGGCTTTTCTACCGCGGTGTCTGCGGCCTGCTGTTGGGTCTCCACATCGGAACCAACGTTCTCTTCCGCCATGCATGAACCTTTCTGGGTAACAGGAATACAGTCGTGCCCCATTTGGCTAGGCAAAACCGTGAAAGGACATACGTCGAGCGCGTAGGCCAAGTCACAGATATCTTGAAATGAAAATGGACGGCACGATGCCAATTGACTCATTGCGCCTCGCGCAATGCACCTAGACTGTACCACAAAAGCAAGTGCATGCAAGAAAGAGCCCGAAAACTAGCGCAGACACCCTGCCCGCGCCGAGTCTCGGGCCCAGCGACACTCCTCCCAAACCCCAAGCTCACAAGGCCTCTCCCGAGACAACGTTGCGAAAACCTAGCGCGCGCTCCTCGAGCGGCGACGCACGATAATCTCGGAGATCCTCTCCCTGATCTGCTCGGCGATCTCCGCGCCGCTTTCGCTCAGCTCGACCCCCTGGGCACGCCTGCCCTCGATGTCAACGCGCCTGACATGGCCCTCGTCCTCGAGCGCCGAAATCGACATGGAGACCGTCGGCTGCAGAAAGCCGAGCATATCAACCAGGTGCGAGATGGTGCATGGCCTCTCCTCGGCAACCAGAAGGCCGAGAAGCACGAGCTCGCCGGCATCGCACTCTAGGCTTCCCATCGCATCGATGTAGCGACAGACCCTCTCGGGGGTGGTTCGCGCAAGCGAATGCCCAGCGGCAATGCCACTGCAGGTCTTCTGGCAGAGCTCCCTGACGTACTCCCTGCCAAGCCGCGTCACGGTGCACACGACGTTGCGACGGTCGTAGTCACCCCTCACGCGGGCGATGAGGCCGAGCTGCTCGAGATGCTTCGTCCTATGAGTCATGGTCGGCCTCAGGCAACCCTGGTACGAGGCAATCTCCGAGGTCTTGAGACCCCCCTCGGTGTTAACGAGCCTGCACAGAACGGCGAGCTCCTGGAATGTGAGGCGCCTTGGCGCATCCATCTCCTGTCGGACCAGATTGTAGGCACGTCGAATTGACATGTATTCGCGCAGTTCCACGACACCCTCCTCAGAGAAAGCGGCGCCCCGTTGTTTCCATGCGACGGGGCGCCGTGCTACTGGCCCAAGCCGAAAACGGTTGCGAACCAAGTACCACACCTGAAAACGTTATATCTATTTATACCATGTTAGCAAATCATTGTATATGACATTCTATAACGTTTTAGAGAATTTAAATCTTTTCTTCAAATTTTGAACAAAACTACATGACTTCCGGGGCAG
>JAGAWD010000170.1 GCA_017941585.1 Olsenella sp.
CCTCCGGCGCTCTACGAGTGCCCCCTAGCAGCCGCGTTCCCAAGCACGCGTCATTCAGAGCCTGCGTCCGTAAAGGTAGATAGCGCCCTTGTCGCTCTTGCGTGAGGGGCCGTCCTTCTTCTGGACGAGGCTGAGCCCGCGGTGCTCGAGAAACGAGAAATCGCTCACGTCCGAGACCATGGTGAAGAAGCCATGCGCGCCGCCATCGCAGAAGGAGGTGACGGCGTCCTCGAAGAGCCTGCTTCCGATGCCCTTGCCCTGGTCGGCGGGATTGACCACGAGCAGGTTGAGCTCGGCCTCGGCGTTGGAGTATCCACGCGAGATGAAGACGTCAGCGGTGGTGTACATGCGTAGCCGGCGGAAGAGCATCTCCTCGACCTCGGGCCCGCCGAGCTTCGCTCGCTTTCGCGCCGCTACCATGAGCCTATCGAATGTCTCGTCATGCGAGTGGTCTTGCACGATAGAGCCGTTCTCGGCAAACCCACCCAGGCAGGCGCCGACAACGCGCGTCCCTCGCACGGCGACGTTGGCAAAGCTCGAGCGCCTCAGCGACCCCGCCGTCATGACGCGCCCAAAGGTGATGCGATCGAAGTAGCCCTCGACGTTAGGCACCCAGATGCGCGCACAGATCTTGGCCACCTCGTCAAAGTCGTCCTGCCGGTAGGGACGAAAGGTGATGTCGGACTCGGCCTGTGGCGCTTTCGAACTGTCCGTCATGCATGCCTGGGACATGGCTCACATCCTCTGCTCATATCAACGCGTTAGCCTCACCGATCGATGCGATGCGCACCGACGGGTGACAGGCATACTTTACCGTATCGCAGCAACGGAAATACAATCCTTTTATGGTTTCCCGCGCAGGTGGCTTATCTTTATAGGGTAAGCAATGCAGCCGATCCGCCCCGCCTTGGCCAGGCCATCATGAGGGCGGCCATTAGAAGGGAGCTGAAGACAACATGCAGACTCGCGTTGCCGTCATCGGGATCATCGTCGAGAACCCGGAGTCCGTCGAGAGGCTCAACTCGCTTCTCCACGACTTCGCGCCCCACATCATAGGACGGATGGGCATTCCCTATCGCGAGAGGGGCGTCAACGTCATCAGCATAGCGGTCGACGCGCCTCAGGACTTGACCTCCGCGCTTGCCGGAAAGATCGGCGAGATCGAGGGCGTCAGCTGCAAGACCGCATACTCCAGCGTCACCTCGGACGTACGGTAGACGCCGCGGTGGCAACGCGGCCTCGCGCCCGCGCGTTGCGCGCGGGCACCTGCCCGACCGTCCGATCAGCCGTCGCACATTATTTCGTCATGCAGCCCAAACGTGAAACGGGTGTCACTTGGAACGCTTCAACCGCTACGGATTCAGCCTTCAGGAAGTTACGGCTTGCAAGCCCCTCGTAGACGGGCGAACCTCATGCGCTGTCGCAGCATCGGGCGCTGCCTCTTCGCGTTCATGCTGCTTTGCAGCGCGCTTTCCCTCGTCGGCGTATTTGACAGGGCGTTCTTTCCCGTCTACGCCTCTATCGCGCTGCCCGCTGGCGTGCTAATTGCCATCGCTAGATTCAGGCCCCAGGCGACCCGTCGGCACGTGACCGCCCTCTCCTATGCCACCAGCGCTCTGCTACTCGGCTTCGGCGTCACGGCATCCGCCGCAGACTCCACGATGGTCGCGACCGCGATGCCGGCGCTTCTCGTTCTCGTGGCCGCCACCTTCACCGATCGCTACTTCAGGGCGTTAGGGTTCATGGGCATCTTTGCCGCACTGCTCGCGGTGCTCTCGCTCACGCAAAAGGCACCAGCGCTCGCGGCGGGCGACGTGACGAACATGGCAACCTTCTTCCTGGTGGCCTCGGCCATACACTATGGCACGGGACACCGCGCCATAGAGTCGGCCCTCGTGACCCTCAAGTACGAGGAGTCCCAGCAGACGCTCACGGTCGAATCGACGTTCGATCATCTCACCGGGCTCATCAACCGCAGACGGTTCTTCGAGATAGCCAACTCCCTCGGAAACGGCGCCCAGGGCGAGATGGCCATGGGAATCATCGACATCGATGACTTCAAGGGCATCAACGACGCCTACGGGCACCAAGCGGGCGACGAGGCCATCAGTGACGTAGCGCGCGTCCTCATGGGCACCCTCTCGATCGACGTCGGAGACCCCTCCACGTACTCCGACCGCCTTCGTAACGGCAACGACAACTTCGCCGGGCGTCTCGGAGGTGACGAGTTCGTATTTCTCGTGCGCCAAAAGACCTCGTATGACGAACTCCGCGGCATGATGGAGCAGATGCGGCAGGACGTCAGAAACCTTCCCGCCGACGGTCGTTGCGCCCTGACCATCTCGACTGGAATCGTTCGGTTCGCTGCGGCGAACACGTCCATCGACCAGGCCTACCACGACGCAGACGTCGCGCTCTACCGCGCAAAGCGCGGCGGCAAGAACCAGTTCAGCATCTATGAGCCGGAGGACGGCACGACAAAGACACGGGCGGAGAGCTAGGCGGAGGGCACGGCGAAGAAGTGGCCGAAGGCTCGGCCCTCAATGGCCGACCGGCGGCACTCTTCTGCGAAGGGGCACGTGGTCGAGCGACACAGGAAGCGGGCGACCCGAAGGCCGCCCGCCTGAGGTAACTCGTTATGTGTCCTTCGGACTCTCCCCCTTGAATCGGACTATCCTCGCGTGAGGTAAGGTCCAACTGACAACTAACGTCCCCGCATCCAGCGCCTCATCGGTTGGCGCTCAATCCTCTTGTGTGCCAGGAACCGGTTCTTCCATCTGTCTTCCCTGAGACTTTTGCGACATCTGCCGCTCGTAAGGCCTTCGAATCTATGGCCTGCAGGCTGAGACGGGACACGCAATGCCTGGCACCGAGGACCCTATACTTATCTCCTCATTGTCCAAGGGCATCACCTCCACGGTCGGCATCGAGTGAAATCGGTGCGGTGTCTCTTTGACTAAACTTATAATACCCAAAACGTCTCAAATGACCATCAGAATGTATACATTTGGAGAAACGCTTTCTCGAACGGTATTTATTTTGGGTCGAGCGGCAGGGCCAGTCTGCCATATAATCGTGAAGTCGGCCGAACAGCAAAAACGTAGACACGGCAGGCAGATCGGAGGAGCCGCATGGCCTTCTACAAAGACAAGTACGACGTCGTGGTGATTGGCGGGGCGCTCGCAGGCATGAGCTGCGCGATGAGACTCGCATCCGAGGGGAAGGACGTCCTTGTCCTCGAGCGCCACAACCTCCCCGGCGGAATCGCGACGAGCTTC
>JAGAWD010000171.1 GCA_017941585.1 Olsenella sp.
AAGGGATTCAAAATGCAAGACATAGCCATTCCCGAGCTCGTCGTTATGAACGAAGTGGCAAAGCTCATGAAGCCGCTCAGCAAGGACGAGGCCCATCGCGTTATAACCTGGCTCTCCGAGTACTTTGACGCCGAGGATGCGGACGAGGGCTATTATGGCTCTGAGCCCATGATCACCGTGGTGGACTACTCGGCGCCCGCGAGCGACGAGTCCGAGCCGCAGGTCGAGGACGACTACGACCCGTCCGAGGACGAGGACTATTCCGATGAGGCTGAGGACATGGTTGAGGAGCCGGAGCCCGACAGCTTCGAGACCTTCTACAACAAGGTCGCGCCCAAGACCGTCATCCAGAAGGCGCTGACCGCCGCGTACTGGATCGAGACCGAGGATGAGAAGTACTCCTGGCGCTCGCACGACATCACCAAGTGCCTGGGCACGATTGGCGTGAAGGTCAACGCCCTGTCTGCCGCGCTCTCCATCGCCGAGAAGAAGGACGAGCCACTGGTCGAGCTGATGTCCAAGTCCGGCGACAGCATGCAGGCAAGGAAGACGTTCAGACTGTCGGATGCCGGGCACGATTGGGTCGCGGATAGGATCGACTAGCGCGTAAGACGCGTCCCGGATTGAAGGCGTGCCAAAGGGGTTGTTACGCTGAGCATCGTACTGTTACGTCGGAACTGACCGAATAATGAAACCACTGCCTAGACTCTGGATACAATGCTTCAGATTCCGGGCAGTGGTTTTTTTCATAGCTATGAGTAAAACGCTCGGCTGGCTCCAATCGTCAGACCGAAAACTCGATCACGTCGTAAATGTTGGTGTAAGCCCGGGAACTGCCCATTCGTAAGGGATACGGCCATTGCCTAGAATCTGAAATCGCGACAAGTCAGGTTCTAGCGAATGGCAATGAACGCAATGAACGGCAAAGCAGACGTGGCGGCGCCAGAGGCGACGCTCGCCATACCCCGCTTCGAGGACGGCTTCGTGAACATGCGGGAGCTGCTCCGCCAACTCGCCGAGAGCGTCGTAAACGAGATCATGAGCGCCGAGGCGGACCAGCTCTGAGGCGCCACAGACAACAGCAGGAACATCTACAGGGAGCGCAGGCTCGTCACCTGCGTGGACACGCTGAAGCTGAGGATACCCAAGCTGCGCTCCGGCAACTTCCTGACGGACGACGTGATTGAGCGATACCGGCGCGTGGAAAGGGCGATTGTCGCGGCGGTCTCCGAGATGTACAGGACGGGCACTAGCATGAGGAAGGTCCAGAGGGTCGCCGCTGCCATAGGCATAGAGCGCCTCTCGAAGGGCTAGGTCGACGGCATCTGCGGGCACCCGGACTCCGCGAGGTGGAGGAGCACGTGAAGATACGGCTCAACTGCCGCAGGATTCCGTATCTCTGGATCGACGCCTCCTTAGCCCGACGCGCTCCATCTCGGCCTTGAGGGCCACCCACGGGTCGTCGTCTTCGCCCCTCTTGAGCCACGCATAGAAGCCCAACGCGCTGACGCCGGGGAGCCTGGCCATCATGGTGGCAGCGTGGTTGGCCCTCTCCGTCCGCATGGGGAGGTAGCGCCCCTCACGTTTGGCTCCTGGCGAAGAGGGCTGCTGCTTTTATAGGAACTCGCTCTCCTCCTCGAGCTGGTGAATCCTCCTCTCGGCCTCTCGCAGCCTCCTGGCGTTGTCCTTTGCGGCGTCTTGGGCCGTGTCTCCTTGCTAGCCTCGCTGGAACTTGAGAACCCAGTCGTTAAG
>JAGAWD010000172.1 GCA_017941585.1 Olsenella sp.
CGCGCGATCCCCGTCGAGCTGAAGAGCCTCGAGAAGCACGCCATGCGCAAGATGGTCGTCGAGACCGGCGAGCGCGTCGACGGCCGCGCCGCGACCGAGGTCCGCCCGCTCATGGTCAAGCCCGACTACCTGCCGCGCGTGCACGGCTCCGGCCTCTTCCAGCGCGGCCAGACCCAGGTCCTCTCCGTGGCCACCCTCGGCATGCTCAACGAGTGGCAGCGCCTCGACACCATCGAGCCGATCGACGGCAAGCGCTACATCCACCACTACAACTTCCCGCCCTTCTGCACCGGCGAGACCGGCCGCATGGGCAGCCCCAAGCGCCGCGAGATCGGCCACGGCAACCTCGCCGAGCGCGCGCTTCTCCCCGTCATCCCCTCCGAGGACGAGTTCCCCTACACGATCCGCGTCGTCTCCGAGGTGATGGAGTCCAACGGCTCCTCCTCGATGGCCTCCACGTGCGGCTCCACGCTCGCGCTCATGGACGCCGGCGTGCCCCTCAAGCGCCCCGTCTCCGGCGTGGCCATGGGCCTCATCCAGGAGGAGGGCAAGACCGTCGTCCTGACCGACATCCAGGGCCTCGAGGACTTCCTCGGCGACATGGACTTCAAGGTCTGCGGAACAACCAAGGGCATCACCGCGATGCAGATGGACAACAAGGCCACCGGCCTCACTCCCGAGATCCTCAAGCAGGCGCTCCAGCAGGCGCACGAGGGCCGCATGTTCATCCTCGACGCCATGCTCGAGCAGATCCCCGCGCCGCGCGAGGAGACCAAGGACACCGCGCCCCAGATCATCAGCCTCGTCATCCCGACCGACAAGATCCGCGATGTCATCGGCTCCGGCGGCAAGGTCATCCGCGGAATCCAGGACGACACGGGCGCAACGATCGACATCCAGGAGGACGGCACCGTCTTCATCGCCGGAACCGGCGGTGCGGGCGAGGAGGCCGCGGAGCGCATCAAGGCCATCGTCAAGGTCCCCGAGGTCGGCGAGGAGTACACGGGGCGCATCGTGAACATCCAGCCGTTCGGCGCCTTCGTCGAGCTGCTCCCGGGCAAGGACGGCCTGCTCCACATTTCTCGCGTCGCGCAGGGTCGCGTCGACAAGGTCGAGGACGTCCTCAACATCGGTGACGAGGTCAGGGTCAAGGTCCTCGAGGTTGACGAGAAGGGCAAGATCAGCCTCGACCGCCTCGACAAGCCCGAGGCCCCCGCAGGCCACGGCCATGGCGGGCACGGCGACGGCGAGCACAGGCCGCGTCGTCACGCAGGCGACCATGGCGGAAACGGAGGCCGTCAGCCTCGTCGCCACCACGAGGGCTAGTCGCACTTCGTTAGCAAGAGCGCAACGAGGCATATGTCCGATCATCAGGGGCGTCCCATTCGGGGCGCCCTTTTTTGCTACGACACCTTTGGTGGATGACGCCCTGGAAAGTCCGATGCAAAAGTCGGTTGACCGAACGCGAGGTTCCCCATCGGTCGGTCGACGCCGTTTCCACTGGGTGTCATTTGTTCGGCGAGAAAAAAAGAGATGCTTAGACCACGCGTGCCCGGAGGCCATGTATGCCAAGAGGGCTGGGGAGATGCAGAGGCTGTCGGCCAAGGAGGAAGACGCAATGAAGATCACTACGTTTGACCCGATGATCATATCTTCGAAGCCCGATGCAATCATTGAGGTCTTCGAGGCACTTGGCTTCGAAAGGACGCATGCCCCCGTCACGGAGACGGAGCATGGTATGGTTGCCTGCGTACGCCTGAAGAATGCCGACGGCTATCATGTCGATGTGGCGGATGTCCAGTCCGTTCCACAGGATGTGACCTTCATCAGGATGAACGTTGATGACTTTGCGGAAGCATACGATCTTTTGATCGCACATGGCTTCAAGAACACTAGGGGAGACGGTACCGTGGACACGAAGAGCGCGAAGGCGGCAACGATGGTTTCGCCTTCCGGATTTACTATTAGCCTGATCGAGCACAAAAAGGACTAGGGCTGGACGGTCGCGGCGAGAAAGGCATGGGCAAGAGCCACGAGTTTTTCTGATGCTCGCCTCGGCTGTCGCGGCATACCCGCAAAGAAGCAACAGAGATAGAAGACTGAGACTGGCTCCCGGCTGCATGGCCCTTACCTGCGGCCGGGAGCCATCGTTTGTCGCGAGACGAGGCGCCGTAAGGGGATACGCCGGGCGGAACGCGATGTGGGACATCGAGAAATGCTTTCGAGTTCATCGGGGCGTCGGGGTCGGATGCTGCCGATTTCGTATAGTATCTTGTCGCACCGAATAACATGCTTATTGTTTGCGTACAATAGCTAACGCATGTGCGCCCAAACCCCAGTGGGTGCGCTACTTGAATGAAAGGCGCAAGTGCGCCTGTATATAACGCAACTGAAACGTCGAAAGGATCCTTCTCTCAATGGCAAAAAAGCAGACCCCGCTCAGGATAATACCCCTGGGTGGCCTTGATGGTATCGGCAAGAACATGACGGCCTTCGAGTATGGCAACGACATGGTTCTCGTTGATGCAGGTCTCATGTTCCCGGATGACGAGCAGCCGGGGATTGACCTCATCCTCCCTGACTACTCCTACGTCCTCGAAAACGAGGAGAAGCTACGTGGCATCATCATTACGCACGGTCACGAGGACCATACGGGATCCCTTCCATACCTGCTGATGGACTTGGCGCGGAAGGTCCCCATCTACTCCTCGAAGCTCACGCTTGGCATGATCGAGGGTAAGTTGGCCGAACACAAGATCAATTCTCCTAAGTTTCGTGACGTTTCCAACGGCACCCATATCAACCTCGGAGTATTCAGCATCGACTTCTTCGACATGACCCACTCCATCCCTGGCGCGCTCGGTGTCTACATGCGTACGCCGGCGGGGTCGATCATGCATACTGGCGACTTCAAGCTCGACCAGACGCCAATCGATGGAGTGACTCCCAACTACCAGGCAATCAACAGGTTCTCGACCCTCGGCATAGACCTCCTTCTCTCCGATTCCACCAACGCGACGCGTCCCGGGTTCACCCAGAGTGAGTCCGCCGTCGGTCCGGCCCTTCGCCACATCATCAAGAACGCCAAGGGCCGCGTCATCGTCGCGTCCTTCTCGAGTCAGATCCACAGGATCCAGCAGGTATGCGACGCGAGCACTGCTGTCGGGCGCAAGGTCGTCGTCACGGGTCGCTCGATGGTGCAGAACACCAAGATCGCCCGCGAACTTGGCTACCTCAAGATCTCGCAAGAGGACATCATCGACGCGTTTGACGCCGACGACATCCCCGACGAGAAGATCGTCGTTCTTTGCACGGGCAGCCAGGGCGAGCCAATGAGCGCGCTTTCGCGCATGGCCAACGGCGAGCACAGGTCGTTCACCATCACGGCCGACGACACGGTGATCATCTCCGCGAACCCGATCCCTGGGAACGAGAAGAGCGTGCAGGGTATCATCAACGCGCTCTCCAAGATCGGCTGCGCCGTGTACGACAAGAGCACGACCCTCGTACACGTTTCCGGCCACGGGTCGCAGGAGGAGCTCAAGCTCATGCTGGCCATGGCCAAGCCGCACTACTTCATGCCGGTGCACGGAGAGGCCGTTCACCTGCGCGCCCACGCCAAGCTCGCACAACAGATGGGAATCAGGAAAGACCACATCTTCGTCGCGGACAACGGCGACACCCTCGAGATGCGAAACGGCAAGGTCACGTGGGGTAATCCCGTGGAGTCCGGCGTCGTCTACGTCGACGGCCTCTCCATCACCGACGCGGACCCGGTCGTATTCCGCGACCGTCAGAAGCTTGCGAGCGACGGCATCGTCCTCGTCGTCGCCACAGTCTCCAAGCGCAAGCGCGCGGTGGGGGACGTCGAGATATCCTGCCGTGGCGTGTCCTTCAACGCGGACGAGATTGCGAACGACGCGCAGGACACGGTAAGGTCTCTGCTCTCCAAACAAATGTCTAAGGACGGCGTAAGCATCGAGACGCTTCGCAAGAGCGCTCGAAGCAGTCTCTCGGGCTTCCTGTGGAGCAAGACTCGAACCAGGCCGATGGTCATCCCGGTCGTCATGGAGGTATAGATGGCCTCTAAACGAGGAGCAAACGCACAACAAAAGAGGCGGACAAACCAGTCGTCGTCCAAGGGTGGGCGTCAAGGTCAGTCGGGCAGCGCGCTTCCCGCAAGGGGTAGCGCCGCGTGGGACATCATGGCAGTCGTGCTCATCGTCGTTGCCGTCGCCATGATAATTTCCCTCGTGTCGCCGTCGAGCGCTCCGGTCACCAACGCCGTGGGCAGGGCACTAGTCCTCTGCTTTGGCGTCGGTGCCCTTCTCTGCCCGATTGCCATTATCGCCTTTGCCGCCACGTTCTTCGTGGATGGCGACGACCCCCTGAGCTCAAAAGTCGCCACGGGACTTGCGCTCATCGTCGTTTCGGTTCTAGGGATGATTTCCCTCCGATACGCGTCTGCGGGAGTTTCGCCCGACGCCGTCATCTCTCTAGATAACGTCGGCGAACTCGGTGGATACGTTGGAGGGGGAGTGGCCTGGATTCTGCTCAAGTCAGTTGGCCAAAGCGTGGGCTACGTCATCCTCGCTGGTGTCATCATAACGGGCGTCATCGTTTGCGGATTCTCCGTCTCGGGTGCAGTCGCAAAGGTTCGCGGACGCGCGGAGGCCGTCGGCGACTCTCTGCGCCTCGCGCATGCTCGCAGGCGCGAGGCAGCCGCTCGCGCGACTGGGGAGGCCCAGGCTTTCGCGGGCGCCCCCTATGCTGGGGCCGACTACGAGCAGGAGCTTTCCGAAGGCTATGATTCCGCACAGGAGCCTCCTACGAGTTTCATCGGCTCGCGCAAGACTTCCGTCCTCACGCGCGGCCGCATGGGTGGCCACGTCGGAGTTTCGTCATCCAGACAAGAGGCCACCCAGGTGCTCCACGAGGAGAAGACCCGTCTGATTCATCGCAGGAGACACCCAGACCTTGACGTCGAGGAGGTCACTCCCGCAGAGCCCATAACGAGCACGGAAAGGCTTCGCCCTGTAGATTCGGATGCCGACGTGGTTGCCGAAGTGGTCACTTCGCCCGATTCGAGCGACGAGGAGCGCGTTCCCCTGGCCGTCCCCGACTTCATAAAGAATGCCAGGCAGTCAACCGCAACGGCAGAGAGGCCGCATCGCGGTTCCGCAAGGGCCGGCGAACAGACGAGGATCGAGGCAATCGCAAGCGGGAACGCGCCGAAGCCCGCTTCAGCATCCACCGCTGCTCAGCCCGCCACCACATCGAAGAGGAAGTCAGCATCGGCGCCGAAGGCCACCTCGCGCCCCGGCGAGGACGCCGAGGACTACGAGCTCCCCCCGTTCTCGATGCTCAGCTCGAACCCCAACAGCGCCTCGGCGGCAAGCTCTCGAGAGGAGCTCGAGGAGACCAAACGGCGCCTGCAGAGCACGCTCGAAGAGTTCGGCCTCTCGAGCAAGGTCGTCGACTACATATCCGGGCCCCTTGTCACGACGTTTCGCATCGAGATGGGCGAGGGCGAGCGCGTCAACAAGATTCGCAACCTCGAGGACGACATAGCCCTCACGCTTGCCGCCGAGAAGGTCCGAATCTTCGCACCGATAGCGGGAACGTCGTACGTGGGAATCGAGATTCCTAACCATTCGCGGTCGAACGTCCATCTGGGTGACGTGCTTCCCTATGCATCAGGTGGACCTCTCGAGGTCGCCATCGGCCGCGATTCGGGCGGAAAGCCCGTCGTTGCCGACATCGCGAAGATGCCACACATGCTCGTTGCCGGAACGACCGGCTCGGGCAAGTCGGTCATGATCAACTCTATGATCATGTCGCTCCTCCTGCGCTCCCCGCCAAAGCAGGTTCGTCTCATCATGGTCGACCCGAAGCGCGTCGAGTTCTCGTGCTACAACGGTCTTCCACACCTCTACGTTCCCGTCGTCACCGATCCACGCCAGGCGGCAAGCGCCCTGCAGTGGGCGGTCTCCGAGATGGAGCGCCGACTCAAGGTGTTTGAGCGGGCCGGGGCCAGAAACATCAGCGTGTACAACAACATGTGCAAGACCGGCAAGCTCTCAGAGATGGACAACCCGCCCGAGCCAATGCCCTATATCGTCGTCATCATCGACGAGCTCTCCGACCTTATGATGACGGCAGGGAAGGACGTCGAGGCCTCCATTGTCCGAATCGCTCAGCTGGCCCGCGCGGCAGGCATACACCTCGTCATCGCCACGCAGCGCCCCTCCGCAAACGTCGTGACCGGCCTCATCAAATCTAACATTGACTCCCGTTGCGCCCTTAAGGTCTCATCCGGCATCGACTCTCGCGTCATTCTCGACGAGACGGGCGCAGAGAGGCTCTTGGGCAACGGCGACATGCTCTTCAAGGACCGCGGGCTGGCACCAAGGCGCGTCTTGGGCTGCTATACCTCTGACAGCGAGATTGAAGAGGTCGTCTCCTTCATTCGCGACCAGGCCGAGCCCGACTACCACGAGGAGATTCTCTCGCAGGTGGTTCCCGGTCAGCCCGGGGGAGGAGGCCGCGAGGACGTTGGCGAGGAGGACGACCCCCTCGTGTGGGAGGCCGCGCAGATAGTTGTGGACTCTCAACTAGGTTCCACATCGGGACTGCAGCGCAGGCTCAAGGTAGGATACGCTAGGGCAGGCAGAATCATGGACATGCTCGAAGCGAAGGGGGTCGTAGGCCCGCCGGAGGGCTCGAAGCCCAGGGAGGTTCTCCTCGACAAGGAGGGCCTCGAGGATCTCAAGACGCAGGATGCCAAGTATCGGGAGGTGTAGCCATGGCGCGTCCTCGCTTTAGCGAGATGTTGATAAACAGGAGGCGTCAGCTCGGCCTGTCGGTGAAGCAGGCCTCGAACGTGCTGCGTCTCAGGGAGGACGTTCTCATCGCCTTTGAGGAGGGCGACTTCGAATCGATGCCCAAGAGCGGCTACGCGCAGGGCATGCTCTCCTCTTACGCACGCTATCTTGGGCTTAACCCGCGACAGGTGACCAACCAGTTTTCCGCCGATCTCTCAGACTGGGAGCATGGCGGTTCTGGCAGGAGCATGGCCGGGCGCGGGGGTTCGAGGAGGGGTCGCCGTGGCGAGCCCTCCTATGAGGTTCCATCCGGCGAGCGATACGAGGGCTCGCGCGGGCTTCTTCCTACGTCGGGAGGATATGCGGGCGACGTATATGGCTACGCGACAACCTCTCAGGCCCATTCCAGAGGCCAGAGGCCGAGCCCACTCGTGAACCAGGGGCGCGTTTCCTCCGACATCGACTCTCGCGGCGAGGCACGCGGGGGAGAGACTCACAGGTACTCGGGACGCGACCTCTCGACGTACTCAACCGGGCGCGACGCACAGCGCACCATGAGATATCGCGCGCAGGCAGACAGAAGCGGCTATGCCTCGCGCTATCGCGGCAGCGAGGGGATTGCCGATAGGTCGACGCGCGATAGGGTGAGCGTTCGCCGCGTTAGCGCCACCGACTACACAGACGACCTTCGCTATGACAACGCGCTGCCGTATGAGGCCGCGTCGACGAGATCGGGCAGGCGCTCCTCGAGAAACATCGCACGCGTCGATCGGCCTAACATCCAACGCCGCGGTCCTGGCCGCGACTCGCGCGGGGACATGCGCGGCCGCTCGGCCGAGACTCGTCGTGGCGGCGTCATCGGGTTCATCGAGGCGTTCTTCTCTGACTCACGCAGGACGCTCGCGCTCGTTCTCGTGGTCGCAGCCGCGGTACTTACGGTCGTGATCATTTCCTCAGTCGGAGCATGCGTGAACAAGAACAGCTCTACAGGAAGGACTGTTTCCGTCTCCACGAGCTCGGACTCGGGCAACGACTCCTCGAAGGGCGAGACGGACTCCTCCAAGAACACGCAGGAGACAGAAAAGGCCGCCGCCGACGCCGTTGCAGCTAAGAAGACCAAGGAGGACGCCGCCGCCAAGACGGAGACGAAGGTCGAGGTGAGCGTCGGCGACGGTGAGGTCTCCTGGGTCGAGATAGAAAACGACGGGAAGAGCCTCGTTGCCGAGCAGATAACCGGTCCCTGGAAGCAGAGCTACGTCGTCACCGGGCAGTTCACGATTCAGGTGAGCGACACGACCGCCGTGACCGTCACGAAGAACGGCGAGACGCAGAAGTTCGACAACAAGACCTCCGGAATAGGATCGATAACCATCGTGGGGACAAAGGTATCATCCTCAACCACCACGGGCACTTCTAGCGATGCGGCGGGCGGCAATACCTCTGCCGATGCCTCTAAGAGCACGGCGACGGGGGGAGACGAGGGGTCGACCGCGGCAAGCCGGTCCGGCTCGGCCTCCGGCGATTCGGATGGCGAGGCGGACGCCGAGACATCTTCGTCGCAATCGAGGACGCTCTCGAACCAAACCGTCGACGAACAGGGAGACGAAAGCACCTCGGCCTCTTCGGCCTCATCGAACGCGAGATCTTCCACGGGAACCTCGTCCTCGTATTCGTACTTCTCCAACGACTGACGAATTCGTTGGGTTCAAGACATAACGGTAAGACCAATTAGACGGAAGGACATCATGGCCAAGGAATCTAGCTTTGACATTGTCTCTACCGTTGACCTCCAAGAGGTTGACAATGCCTACCAACAGGCGGCGCGCGAACTGACGCAGAGGTATGACCTCAAACAGACCGGAGCATCCATCGACTTCTCGAAGAAGGACGAAACCTTTCTGATTTCCGCTCCCTCGGAGTTCGTCTGCGGTCAGGTTTCAGACGTTCTCAACAGCAAGCTCGCCAAGCGCGGCATCGACCTTAAGGCGCTTCGCTGGGACGACCCACAGCCTGCCGCAGGTGCCAGCGTGCGCCAATCGGCCCGTTTGGTGCAGGGAATCGATAAGGACACCGCCAAGAAAATCGCGAAGGACATTCGCGACCTCAAGCTCAAGTGCAAGGCGGCCGTGGAGGGCGACAAGCTTCGCGTAAGCTCCGCGTCCAGGGACACGCTCCAGCAGGTTATCGCTGAGCTAAAGGAAAGGGACTATGGACAGCCTCTCCAATTCGTCAACTATCGATAGCGCTTTGCCCCCCAGGATTCTGTTCGTCACCTTGGGGTGCGCCAAGAACGAGGTCGACACGGATCGCATGCGCGCGCTGCTTCTCTCGTCGGGTTTCGTTGAGACGAAAGACGCCAACGATTGCGACGTCGTAATAATCAACACCTGCTCCTTCCTCGCCTCCGCGACCTCGGAGTCAATCGACGTAACGCTCGATCTTGCGGATGGCGTCGCGGCGGGCGTGAGGGCGCGTCCCATCGTGATGTGTGGATGCGTGCCCTCTCGCTATGGCGGCGATCTCCCCGATCAGCTCCCCGAGGTGGCCGCCTTCGTTCGCGCGGACGAGGAGGACAACATTGTCGACGTCGTGAGCCGTGTGCTAGGCATGGGTGAGGCGCCCGATGCCGCCACGTCGGCTGATGGCGCCCTCAGAACCGTAGAGGGGGCGAGCGCGTACGTCAAGATCTCGGATGGCTGCGATCGATACTGCGCGTTCTGCGCGATTCCCTACATTCGCGGGCGTTACTTCTCGCGCCCCGAAGACGAGATTCTCTCCGAGGTCCGTGAGCTGATGGAGGGCGGCGTGCGAGAGATCGTCCTCATCGGTCAGGACACGGGCGTGTGGGGACATGACCTTGGTGACGGACGCACCCTAGCATGGCTCCTTCGTCGCGTTGCGGAGGAGGTGCGTCCCTTCGGTGGGTGGGTTCGCGTTCTCTATCTTCAGCCCGAGGGCATGACGGACGAGCTGGTCGAGGTCATTCGTGACACGCCCGAGGTTCTCAAGTACATCGACATGCCCATCCAGCATTGCAACGGCGAGATCTTGCGTGCGATGAATCGCTCGGGCTCCGTCGACGAGATTCGCGCGGTCTTCGACAGGCTTCGCCGCGAGATCCCAGGCATGGTGCTAAGGACCACCGGTCTCGTGGGCTTTCCCGGCGAGACGGATGAGCAGTTCGAGGAGCTGCTCGACTTCGTGCGCGAGCAGGAATTCGACTACACCTCCGTCTTCGCCTATTCTCGCGAAGACGGTACCGCCGCGGCAAAGATGGGCTCCCAGGTTCCCGAGGACGTCAAGCTCGATCGTGCGCAGCAACTGCTTGACGTTGCCGAGGAGATGGGCTTCGCGGCAACCTCACGCCACGTAGGAGAGTGCGTTGACGTCATCGTCGACGGCGTGGAGGAGACCGAGAGCGGAGTCGAGCTCGTGGGGCACGCCTGGTTCCAGGCTCCCGACAGCGACGGGGCCGTGCACATTGCTGAAGGAGAGGCGAGCGTCGGTGACGTGGTGCGGGTGAACCTCGTCGACTCGTTCTGCTACGAGCTTGTAGGCGAAATCGTGGAGGAAGAGGGCTAAGCATGGCAGGCAGGTCTATCTGGACTCCCGCAAACATCGTTACGATGGCTCGGGTGGCACTCGTCCCCTGCTGGCTTGCCGCGGCCGAGCTCACCCTTCCCTCCGACGGCACCGGCGTCGCCTGGGGCTCCCTCGCGGTGGCCCTCTTCTTCATCGCTCTGTCGTTGACCGACAAGCTCGACGGCTATTTGGCGCGAAGCAGGGGAGAGGTGACCACGTTCGGAAAGTTTCTCGACCCCATCGCCGACAAACTTGTCGTAATCGTTGCGCTTTGCTTCCTTCTCGAGCATGGCATGGTCAGCTCGTGGGTGCTTCTCGTTGTCGTGGCCCGCGAGTTCCTCGTCTCGGGGCTTCGCATGGTCGTTGCCGCAGAGGGTACCGTCGTTGCCGCCAGCAGCCTCGGAAAATGGAAGACCGCAACCACCATGGTGTCTCTCTCGGGCCTATTGTTGATCAGATGTCTCGTTTCCGGGCCCTTCCTTGACTTCGTCTCCTTCGTTTCATACGCCTTGCTTGTGGTAGCTGTGCTTCTCACCGCATGGTCTGGCGTAGACTACTTCCTCAAGTCGTGGAAAACCGTTGTTGGGGATGAGTAGCATGCGCGAGGTTCATCCGGACATCGACAATCCCTCTGACAACGAGCTGATTCGCGCGGCGGAAAGCGTCGTCTCCATGGGCTCCGCCGTGAGCCTCACGATTGGAACCGCGGAATCGTGCACGGGCGGAATGGTATGCGCAACACTGACGGAGGTGCCGGGCGCATCGTCTGTCGTTCGCGGCGGGATAGTCAGCTATGCCATCGACGTAAAGCGCGATGTGCTCGGCGTCTCTCGCGAGATACTGGACGCGCCCGGAATCGGAGCGGTCTCAAGCGAATGCGCCTCTGCCATGAGCAGGGGGGCCAGACGGGCGTTGGGTTGCGACCTGGCGGTCGCGATCACTGGCATTGCCGGACCCAGTGGCGAGGAGCCGGGCAAGCCCGTCGGTACGGTCTGGTTCGGCATCTCGTCGCCGTCCACGACGAATACGCTGCTGTTCCGCTTTTCGGGGGACAGGAAGGCGGTCCGCCGCAAGGCAAACCTCGTCGCTCTACAACTTCTCCATCGCGAACTAACTCGATTTGCCTAGCATATCGGCACATTTAGCTGCCGTTATTTTGAATAGTGCAAATTTTGCAGTTAAGCGCCAACGTATGAGAGTTTGCAACAAGTTCGATGGCGTACCATTTCCCTCGTCCGTTGACATCGAACGAGTGTTCGGATACTATTCGTGTGTCGTCTAGTTGGGAGATAACATGGCCAAGTCCAAAGCTGCCGCTCGCGAGATCCATGAGAAGACGTTCGGCGAAGAGCGCGAGAAGATGATCGACGCCACCACGTCCGAAATCGTAAAGAAGTTCGGCAAGGGCGCAATCATGAAATACGGAGAGAGCGGGGTGGACCTCGAGATCGAGGCGATACCCACCGGATCTCTCTCGCTAGACGCCGCCCTGGGAATTGGCGGCGTGCCGCGCGGGCGCATCGTCGAGATTTATGGTCCAGAGTCCTCCGGCAAGACGACCCTGTCCCTCGAGATTCTTGCCGAGGCGCAGGCCATGGGCGGTGTCGTAGCGTTTATCGACGCCGAGCACGCCCTTGACCCAGGATACGCCGCAAGAATTGGCGTGGACATAGACGAGGTGCTCATCTCCCAGCCCGATACGGGGGAGCAGGCATTGGAGATTTGCGACATGCTGGTTCGGTCCGGTGCGATCGACGTCGTTGTCGTCGACTCTGTTGCCGCGCTCGTGCCTCGCGCTGAGATCGAGGGCGAGATCGGTGACACGACCGTCGGCCTTCAGGCGCGCCTCATGAGCCAGGCTCTGCGCAAGCTTGCGGGATCACTCTCCAAATCGAAGACAACATGCATCTTCATCAATCAGTTGCGAGAGAAGATCGGGATTATGTTCGGTAACCCCGAGACGACACCCGGAGGTCGCGCGCTCAAGTTCTTCTCCTCGGTTCGCATGGACATTCGCAGAATCGACTCGATCAAGAAGGACGGCGAGAACATTGGCAACCGAGTGAGGGTCAAGGTTGTGAAAAACAAGGTTGCGCCCCCCTTCAAGCAGGCAGAGTTCGACATCATGTATGGCACGGGCATTTCGAAGGAGGGATCCATACTCGATATGGCCGTCGAGTATGGCGTGGTCAACAAGAGTGGCTCTTGGTTCACCTACGAAACAGAGCGCCTCGGCCAGGGCCGAGAGGCGGCAAAGGAGTTTCTGGCCACAAACCCAGACCTGCGCGACGAGATCGACAGGAAGATTCGCGTGGCTTGCGGACTGGAGTTTGGAGACGACCCCGTCGGAGAGCCCATTATTCCTCCGACCGAGGGATAACGATTATGGGCGAAAACGCACCAGGCCTCGAATGGTGCGTCGTGCTCCCGGAAAGAGACGCGCGACGCACCACGCTTGGATCAAAGAAGCCGCTCGCGACAGTCCTGTTCTCAACGGCCGATGGTCCAAAGGAGCGACGACCCGTTCCCTTGGCCGTCGGGAAGGCCCTGCGTTCCAAGCTTGAGTCCAAAGAGGTCAATCCTGATTCCCGAGCTGAGCTTCTGCATGTCATCAGAATGCTCGAGGAGACGTACTGCAGATCTCGCATCGAGTCTCTCCTTAACAGGAGAGACTATTCCGAGAAGGAGCTGCGCGAGAGGCTTACGTCCGATGGCTACTCGCGCTCCGCCGTGGAGCGAATCGTCGGCGGATTCGTTGAAACTGGTCTCGTGAGCGACGCTCGATACGGCGAGCTGTTCGTGCGCTCGAAGGTCAATGCCGGCTGGGGGCAAAAGAAGATCGAGGTAGAGCTCTCTCGCAGAGGCATAGACGTCTCGGAAGTGCCGGGGTGGCCCTACGAGTTCTTCAATCCCGACGACGAATTTGAGCGCGCCTTAGGCATTGCGAGCGCTCGCAGCTTCTCTGGCAAGGATCCTTATGCGAAGGTTGTGCGTTTTCTGGCAGGCAGGGGCTTCTCGTATTCCGTTGCACGCGACGTGGCTTCGCGCCTTACCAAAGAATGACGGAGCACCCTTAGCGCAACGTAGGGGCATCGCTCGCCCGATTCTGCACATTAATGATTTGACTGCCGCTTGCGGAATGATTCGTTGTTGCTCAATTTGACAGTTTCCCCTAATCAACTTACAGTTTATATGTCATTTGGGTTATTTCTCGTCGGCTGGCATACCAGCGGGCGATTGCTAATGTCTTTATTCGTGCGCTATTTCCATAGCAAGACGAGTCACTTCTCAGGTGGCGGGTTCCGCTGTGCGCGCAGCGGTCTCCTGAACGAGTACATTTTTTATCACTGAGGAGTAGTCATGGAAATCGTAATTGGGCTCGTTTGCCTAGTTGTAGGAGCTGCAATAGCGTACCTCGTCGTATCCAGCGGGAACAAATCCAAGGTTCAGGAAGCCAACAAAGCGATCGAGGATGCGAAGTCGCGCGCTTCGCAGATTCAGGACAACGCGATGAGGGAGGCCGAGTCGGCCAAGAAGTCCGCTCTGGTCGAGGCACGCGAGGAGATTCTCCAGCTTAAGAACCAGCAGGAGGCGGAAAACAGCAAGCGCCGCAAGGAACTCCAGACCCTCGAGAATCGCATCATGCAGCGCGAGGAGTCCCTCGACCGCAGAAACGACGCGCTCGACCGTAAGGAGCACCAGCTTTCCAGCAAGCAAAGCTCCCTCGACAAGCGTCAGAACGAGGTCGACGCGCTCTTTGCTCGTCAGACTGCGGAACTTGAGAGGATTTGCGATCTGACTCGCGAGGATGCGCACAAGGAGCTTCTTGACCGCGTCAGGAGCGAGGTCGTCCGCGACGAGGCGCAGATCATTCGAGATTCCGAGCAGAGGATTCGGGCCCACGCCGACAAGACCGCACGCATGATCGTGAGCACTGCCATCCAGCGCTGCGCCTCGGACCAGGCCGGGGAGATCACGGTTACCTCCGTTCATATCCCCTCGGACGACCTCAAGGGTCGCATCATCGGTCGCGAGGGCCGTAACATTCGCACCTTCGAACAGGTCTCTGGCGTTTCCCTAGTGATAGATGACACCCCCGAGACGGTTGTGCTCTCGAGCTTTAACCCCGTTCGCCGCGAGACCGCTCGCGTGGCCCTCGAGAACCTCATCGCCGACGGACGTATACACCCTGCGCGCATCGAGGAGATGTACAAGAAGGCCGAGAAGCTCGTAGGCGAGCGCGTGCAGGAGGCTGGCGAACAGGCTGCCTTCGACGCGGGAATTCACGACCTCCATCCCGAGCTTATAAAGACGCTTGGCTCGTTGAGGTATCGCACTTCATTCGGTCAGAACGTCCTTCAGCACTCTGTCCAGGTTTCGGCACTGTGCGGCACCATGGCGGCAGAGCTTGGCTTTGACATCAACATGGCCAAGCGCGCGGGACTGCTGCACGACCTCGGCAAGGCCATCGACCATGAGGTCGAGGGTCCCCATGCGGTTATCGGTGCGGATCTCTGCCGTCGCTACGGGGAGCGCCCCGAGATCGTTCATGCCGTCGAGGCGCACCACGCCGACGTTGAGCCGAGTTCCGTGCTCGACGTCCTCGTGCAGGCCGCCGACGCCATCTCCGCCGCCCGTCCTGGCGCCCGCCGCGAGTCTGCCGAGAACTATATCAAGCGTCTCGAGAAGCTCGAGGAGATCTCCAACGCACACGATGGCGTCGAGCGCACCTATGCGATGCAGGCCGGCCGTGAGCTGCACGTCATGGTCCAGCCGGAGAAGATCTCCGATTCCGAGGCAACCGTTCTCGCACATGACATCGCGAAGCAAATCGAGGACGAGATGGAATATCCCGGGCAGGTTCGCGTCGTCGTCATCCGCGAGTCTCGCGCGGTCGACGTCGCAAAGTAGCGCATGGGCATGGCCGAGGACGCATCGCTCGTCGACTTCGTCGCCTCCGTAGGAGGCGAGAAGTCGCTGCGCGTAGAGGAAAACTTTGGCGACGGCTTTGTCAAGCTGCGCGTGTCCGAGGCGGAGAGGCGCCAGGCCAAGCACGACATACGCTGCGTCGAAGACGTGGTGGTCGAGATGCTTCGCAATGCTCGCGACGCCGGTGCGAGGCACATCTACGTCGCCACATACAGAGATGGCGATACGCGCTATCTCACCATGCTCGACGACGGCTCCGGAATCCCCGAAAGCATGCAAGACAGGGTATTCGACGCCCGCGTCACCTCCAAACTCGAATCGGTTCACATGGACAGATGGGGTGTTCATGGCCGCGGCATGGCACTCTTCTCCGTCAGGGAAAACGCCAAATCCGCTCGCGTGGTGTGCTCCGCCCCGGAAAAGGGTTCGTCCATACAGGTCGTCACGGACGTCTCGACCCTCCGCGAGCGCGCAGACCAGTCCACGTGGCCGTCGGTCGGACTTGACGACGATGGCAACCAGTCCGTTAATCGTGGTCCCCACAACATCATCCGCACCTGTTGTGAGTTCGCCCTCGAGGAACGGGGGAAGTGCGAGGTATACATAGGGTCTCCCGCGGAAATCGCCGCCACGGCCCGACGCCGGGTACGTCCGTCGGTCGAGGGGTCGGCCCTACTGTTCCTCGATAGCCTCGCGGAGCTCCCCATTCTGGAGCGATTCCGTGCTGCCGCCGACGCATCGGAGCTGTTCGGTGTTTCTCGGGAGCTTGGACTCGACATGTCCGAGCGTACGGCACACCGAATCGTCAGTGGCCAGATCAAGCCCCTTCGCAACGTCCTCTCTCGTCTCCTCCATAAGTCATCGGGCGACAAGAGAGAGGTCGACCTCACAAAAGACCGTCGCAGCCTCCATGTTTCCAAAGACGACATCGACGAGTTCTCTCGCATCATGGAGAGGGGCTTCTCCATGCTAGGCGACCGCTACTACCTCACGCTATCGTCTGACCCCAAAGTACGAGTCTCTAGGGGCAAGATCACCGTCACCTTTGAGATTGACGAGGGCGATTAGCCGACTTTGCGCAAATCCAAGCATCCAGCTCTCATTTTTTCTGTATGATGTAGAGGTTCACCGAAGTATCAAAAACGTAGTATGACGTCGTTGTTCTAATCGGGAGTGTCAAATGGAGTTTCTAAAGGTCTCCAGCAAGTCGTCTCCGGCCTCTGTCGCCGGCGCCATTGCCGGTATGGTAAAGGACGGTGTGCCGGTAAATCTGCAGGCCGTTGGTGCGGGTGCCGTCAATCAGGCGATAAAGGCCGTTGCCATAGCCCGTGGCTTTCTTATACCTACGGGCATAGACATCTCCTGCGCTCCAACCTTTGCCGACATCAGCATCAACGGCGACAATCGCACTGCCATTCGAATTGCCGTTTACGTGCATCGACTGGTTCCACCCACGTCCTCGTCCCCTGACGAAAGCGC
>JAGAWD010000173.1 GCA_017941585.1 Olsenella sp.
CAGGTTCGGAGCTGATGAACATATCGTCTGCGCCTGGGCCTCTCGGCCAATCGTCCACTAGAGCCGATTTTGCGCCTGGACTTTGCTCAGTCGTCCAGTCGAGCCCGTTTTGGACCAGTTCGGCATTGGTCCGGAAGCGGCACGCTACTTGCTTCTCACCCAAAAACCGCGAAGGGCCTTCCTTCCGCCGCCTCGCGCACCGGCCGGTATGCCTCGACGAGGCGCTCGAGACTCCAGGCGGCGTTTGCGGGACTCGTCGAGGGCAGCCTCGTGGCAGCAATCCCCAGTTCGGGCTCGATGAGCGCGTGATAAAGCCTGTGTGAGGTCGCCCCCGTGCAGAAGATCGCCCCTATGCGCGCGTGGTCGAGCACGCGCGCACGGAGATCGTTGGGGACGGGATCGGTGATCGAGGCGTCGGAGGCACCGACGATGGTGCAGCTCGAGAGAACGTCGTCGAGGGCGATGCGGTGCCTGGCGCAGAAGGCGCGGCGTTCGGCATCGGTCGAGGGGACGTCCTCGTCCCAAAGCGACGCAACCACGCGCCAAAAGCGGTTCTGCGGGTTTCCATAGTGGAACCCGCGCTCGCGGGACTTGGGACTGGGCATGGTCCCGAGTATGAGCACGCGGCTCTCGTCATCGAAGACGGGAGCAAGGGGCGACACGACGCGGTTCGCGACCGAATCGGCGCGCGGGAGAGGAGCCACGCTACTCCCCCTCGCGAATCGGCTCGTAGAACTCGATCTCGTCGTCGACGCGAAGCATCAGCAGCTTTCCGAAGCCAGCGCCGCCCGCGGCACCGCAGTCGATGTCCCACCTGTCTGCCACGCCATAGGTCTCGGCCGAGGCACCAACCCTGACCATGCGACACAGGCCGTCCTCGTCGACGGGGCTGCGGTTTGGGCGGTCGGCCATTCCCTCGAGGTAGACCGTGGGCGTGTGGCCCGCTATGACGATGGGACCCCGCCCCCTCTCGTCGAGCAGGCCAGTGGGGTGGCCCCAGAAGGCGTCGCGGATCCAGAGGAGGTCCTCGGGTGACTGGGCCTCGAGGAGCGCCGTGAGGTCTTCCTCGCTCCACCCCATGGCCATGGGTAGCGCGGCCTTCTCGCCAGGCCGGCCAGATGCCCCTTCGGCATCTGACCCCTCGCCGGACGCACCCGCCCTGCCTGGCCGCACGACGCGGATGTTCGGCCGGATGCCGGCGTGCACCATGATGTAGGGACGACCCTCCACCACGGCATAGGCGTAGAGGGGAAGGTTGGCGACCCAGTCCAGAAGCTCGATGCGCTCGGCCTCGGGCAGAGCGAAGAGCCCCTCGGACGTCGTCGCGCCACCGTTGATCAACCAGTTGGTCACGTTCGTGGGGTCATCGGAGTCCTCGAAGTAGCTGAGCATGAGGTCCTCGTGGTTGCCCATGAGGATGCACGCGCCCGACTCGTTGAGGGAGCGGCACGTCTTGAGCACGCCGACTGGGTCGGGCCCGCGGTCAATCATGTCCCCCAGCATGAAGATGCGATCACCCTCGCCTGGCTGGACGCGTTCGAGCAGCCTGTCCAAGGTTGCCGCGTGCCCGTGCACGTCTGAGAATACGTACGTTGCCATGCTAGTCCCTCCGGCCAAAACAGTGAGTCGCCTTCGCGCGTCAGACGCGTAAGCGCGATGCCTTGCGTCTAGTCTAGCTTCCCCTCCGGACTCTTGCACGCCGCCTTGACACGCGAAGCTTCCAGGGAGAGACGGCGCCCACCTCGACGATGCGCCCGCATGTGGCGCCAGGGCCCTCGCTCGCACGACAGATCTCGCGCACGAGCTCGCGCATCGTCGAGTCGAAGCGATCCTTTTTGAGGTGACACTCCCATACGACGAGCACCGTCCACCCCGCATTTGCCAACAGGCGCTGGTCCCTCTCGTCTCGCTCCACGTTGCGGGAGAACTTCGCAATCCAGAAGTCGACGTTCGACTTGGGAAGGGGAAGCGCGCAGTGCGGGCAGCGGTGCCAGAAGCAGCCGTTGACGAAGATGGCGATCTTTCTCCCCGGATAGCAGATGTCCGGCTTGCCGGGCGCCTTCTTCCAATGGAGCCTGTAGCCCGAGAGGCCCGCGGCCCGCAGGGCCGAGCGCACCATGAGCTCGGGTTTCGTGTTTTTGCTCTTGTTTGCCTGCATCACGTGGTGCGTGGCAAGGCTCACCATTTTGTCGTTGCGCCTCCGCTCGCGGCGTCCTCCCCCGACGCGTCCGTTGGGCCCTCGAGGTCATCGGGGTCCGTCGGCCTGCCGCTGAAGTTGAGCCCGCCCGTAAGCTCCAGCGCCTCCCCGTCCGCGAACTCCGGCGAGAAGAACGTCGCCTCGGCATCAAAGACCTGGCCCAGGGCCTCCTCGTAGAGGTCCCAGAAGCTCTCGGAGCCCTTCTCGTCGTCCGTAAACGGGTTCTCCCAGACCCTGTGCGCGTGGTTGTCAAACGCGGAGACCTTCTCCGCACGGGGGCGATGGGCCATTGCCACGTAGAGCGAGTAGCGCTTGTGTCCAAGGGTGCGCTCGATGGGCGCGAGCACGCGGGCCTTGCCCATGTTCGGCGAGAAGAACAGGCGTTGCATGCGGCGGAAGGACCTGGTGGCGCGACTGTAGCAGTCGAGGTCGAGCGTGCGGCTGTAGGTCCAGAGCCCCATGTAGAAGAAGAGCTTGTCGATGGTCGCGAGCGTCTCGTCGGAGGCGTTCAGCACCTCGCGGTAGGGACGATAGTCCTCCACGGTCTTGCCCGTCTTGGAGAAGAGCACCATCTCGTCAAAGTCGCGCTCGATCTCTGCGTGGACCTCGCTGCCGTTGCTGCGGTCGAGACCCTCGATTCCGGCGTCGCAGATCCCGTACTCGTTCGCGAACACGAGGGGGTGAATCGAGCGATCGAGCAGGTAGTGACAGAGGAAGCCGGCCGCATACGCCTCCCCCACCCTGCGCTCGTTACAGGCGAGCATGGAGAGCGCGTCGTGCAGCGAGCACAGGAGCTTGGCCGGCCTCGCGCGATGCATGAGGGAGCCGATGCGGTTGCGCTTGTCGGCGAGCGGGTCGGCGACAAGGTAGAAGAGCGGGTCGGGACCCTGGTTTCCGAGAAGGAACGCGTCGAACTCGTCAAGCGAGTCGAGGCCAAGTTGCGACGCGACCGCGGGATAGGCATCCCGGCCGAAGAAGTCGTGAGTCAAAATAGCGGGCATGGAGCCTCCTTTGCATCCGGGCCCTCGCTGGAACTCAGACATACGAGTATGCCAGAAAATGCGGGGACCGCGCCGTCCAAACGCAAACGAGCGGCGTCGCGTCGTCCGCACGCACCGTACACCTAGCATACCGCCCATCTGGACAGCAATTGCCTTCTTTATCGGTGGGGGAACCGTACAATCATAAAGACGACAACCAAGGGGGCGGCATATGGCGCGAGAGAAGATGACCAAGGCAGAGGAGAGCTGGATTGCATACGACGTGGGCAACTCAGCTCTCGTCCTACTCGCCACAAGCGTCATACCCATCTACTTCAAGTCGCTGGCAGATGGCCCCGCGCTCGTTGCCTGGAGCTACGCGGAAACAGTGGCGGCGCTTCTCATAGCCCTGCTCATGCCAATCCTCGGTAGCATTGCCGACATGAAGGGAATGAAGAAGAAGTTCATCGTCGGCACGGTGGGAACGGGCGTCGTTGCCACTGTCGCTCTGGGCTTTCCCACGGACGCGGCGGTCTTCCTCGTCATATACGTCATTTCCTCGGTGGCGCTCAACACCTCGATGGTCTTCTACGACGCGCTTTTGGTAGACGCCACGACGGACGAGCGAATGGACGAGATATCAAGCCAGGGCTTCGCGTGGGGCTACATCGGCAGCTGCGTTCCCTTCATCGCATGTCTCGCCGTGGTGCTCATTCGTCCCTTTGGCATCGGCATGCAGACCGCGATGCAGATCGCGTTCGTCATAACCGCCGCATGGTGGGCCATCTTCACCATCCCCCTGCTCAGAAACGTTAAGCAGACCCACTACAAGCCCCTCGAGCGCCATGCCCTGGCCAAGGCGTTCGGAGGGATTGGCGCGACGCTCAGGTCGATTTGGGCGAACAGGTCCATACGCTACTTCATCATCGCCTACTTCTTCTACATCGACGGAGTCCACACGATCATCAAGCTCTCGACCAGCTATGGCTCCGACCTCGGGATCGATGGCACCCAGCTCGTGCTCGCGCTGCTCGTCACCCAGTTCGTCGCCTTCCCGTCCGCAATCATCTACGGCAAGCTCGGCCGCAAGTTTGGCACCAGGAAGATGCTTCTCGTCGGCATCGCGGGATACACCTTCATCACGCTCTTCGCGGCCTTCTTCCTGAAGAGCGCCACCGAGTTCTGGTTCCTCGCAATCATGGTCGGCCTCTTCCAGGGAGGAATCCAGGCGCTCTCGCGCTCGGAGTTCGGCAAGCTCTGCCCCAAGAATCACGCCAACGAGTACTTTGGCTTCTTCGACATCTTCGGCAAGTACGCCGCCATCATGGGAACCTTCATCGTCGGCACGATGACGGCCCTAACAGGCTCGGGCTCGCTCGGCGTGTTCTCGATCGTCATTCTGTTCGTGATCGGCTTCGTGATGATGCTCAAGATGCCGAAGCAGGAGACCGACGGCAAGTAGCACGTGGCACGATGAAGATCGGCCCTGGAGGCTTTTGGCGGGTGGTTCCCGGCGCAAAGGCGGCGGAATCCACTCGAGGCCATTTTACGCTGGGCCCCGTCAGGCAGATCCACCAGGAGTTTTCGAAGACCCGAAGTTCTGCCGTCCCGCCTACGCCTGGGCCTCCTCGGGAACCCTAATCTCTCCCCCAGTGCGAGCGATTGCCTCGAACACTGCAGCCACCGAGTCTTCAGAGGCATCACCGATGCGATGGCGCGCCGCCTCCTGCGCAACGGAACTTCCGCTCGAGACGGCGAACGAGTTGGGAACTGCCTTGAGCATGGCGACGTCGTTCTCGGAATCGCCGAAGAAGGCAATCTCGTCTCGGCCGATGTCAAGCTCCTCCTCCAAAAGCGGCAGCGCGCTCGCCTTCGTCCATCCGTGGGGCAGCACGTCCAGGAAGGTGGGTGCGGGACGGGCAAAGTCGAGCTCGGGGCAGAGCACCTCGATCTGCGAGCGGACCGTATCGAATCGATCGAGGTCAAGGCACATGAATCCCGCCGACGTGATCCTGACGTCGGGGACCTTGCCCGCCGTAACGCCCGACAGGGGCAAGCCGGCGCGCTCGCAGTACTCGTCGACCTCCGCCGCTCCAATACCCGTGAACATGACGTCAGTCGAGGCGTTTCCCTCGCGGTCGGTCCTGGGAACGTAGACCATGAGCACGCAGTCGGGATCCTCGAAGGCATAGTCCTCCAGGCGACGCAGCGCGGAGTTTTCGAGATGGACGGTCTTGATCCGACGTCCGTCCACATCGACCATCTTGCCGTTTGCCATGATGCCCGTCGCAAAGCACGTAGCGTCACCCGAAAAGAGACGCAGGAGGTCAACGGGCTCGCGGCCGGAGGCCGGTCCAAACTGAATGCCCGCGCGCCGCAACTCGTGAATCGCCTCGACCGCACGCTGGGAGACATGGTTTCGCCCAAATGGCACGAGAGTTCCGTCCATATCGCTCAGAACCAACTTGATCAAGAGTCATTCACCCGCTCTCATCGCAGTCTTTTGGGACTCCCACCCTCTCGAGCGCATCTCCACTTCGTTCACGCGGGCGTCGCTATGCGATCCCGTACCAGCCTATTCCCTCTTCGCGCCATCCGAGGGAGACGAGGGCATCGTTCTCCTCTTTGCTCGCCGTGTAGTTGTGGGCGCCCGACTCTGCGTTGGGATTGTACTGGCGATAGAGGGCAACATGCTCTTCGGGATCCGAATACCAGCCCACGCCTTCAAAGACCCATCCGGCGGACTCGAGGCTCATGCACTCCTCCGCGCTCGTGGTGTAGTGGTGGTCGCCGCCGGTGGCAAAGGGGTTGTAGAGGCGATAGACTGGCACGCCCGTCTCGGGGGCGTCCCATCCGATTCCCTCGTATTCCCACCCGATCCCCGCGAGGGCAACGGTCTCGTCGGGAGACGCCGAGTAGAGGTGCTCCCCCGTGTACGGGTTGTAGAGGCGATACATCGCGCCGTCCTCCATGGGCAGGTCGTCGAGGGTGAGCGCATGAGAGCTCGTGGACGCGAAGTCGCCAAGGTAGACATAGGTGACGGGGTTGCCGCCGAACGCCTCGGTCAGGGGCACGTACTCGAAGATCACCTGCTCGTAGCCGGGCCAGCTGTAGCTCGTCCTATAGGCCGACTGGGAGACGTACGGCACGCCGTCGACTATCTCCTCCACCACGGCGACGTGGGGGTTGCCATAGTACGCGTTGCCAACGACCAGGGCACCCTCGCGCGGCTCGGTTCCCGTCTCGTAGCCAAGGGCAACGGCGTCGGAGAGCATGCCCCGCGGGTCCCACGGACCAATGCCGGGATCTTGCCCCATGATCTCGGCGATCCTGCCCCACGCATACCACGTGCAGTTTCCGATAACGTATGACCCATCCTCGGGCTCGCCCTTGGGAGCGAGGCCGGAGTGGCGGTAATACGGATTGGCGTCCGAGTAGAACCATCCGTTCCAGCTCTCGGGCGCCTCCGTCCGGGGCTCGAAGAAGTCGGACATCGTCTCCAGCGCGACCTCGCCATCCTCCTCCGCAAGCGCCGTCGCACACGGGAGGCCGAGCCGAGCATCCAGAGCGGGGACCCCGCCAAACGCAAGACCTGCACCCAGCGCAAGGCCGGCCGCAAACCCCAGAGCGCGGTAAACGCCCGCGTTCGCGAGCATGCCTCGAGCGTCACGATTCACAATTGCGAAATCGACTAGCATGAGCACCTCTCCAAAGGATCGGGGGGACAAGCGCGGCCATCGCGGCCGCACACCCGTCCATTGTGCACGATTGCGGGGGCCGAGGCATCTCTATTCAAACGATGCCCCCGTAATTAACACGCAAGATTCAACACGCAACGCGACGGCACGCCATGTGGCGACAGCCCAATGCCACTTCGATTTCTTCCTCGTCATCTCCACGAGAGCAAGGTCACCTCAAGTGAGTCCGCATGTCGCGAACCATCACGCGAACCATCACGCAAACCATCACGCGAACCATCACGCAAATCCGACGGAATGGCAGAATCGCGCCCCTCCATCACGCAAATCCGACGCCGTGGCACAAACGGGGCCCGAAATCTCGCAAATCCGGCGCCATGGCACCATTTCGCCCGATTTGCGAGATGGTTTGTGCCATGGCGTCCGATTCCTGAGATGGGAGGTCCTTTTTCTGCCATTCCGTCGGATTTGCGAGATGGTTTCTGCCATACCGTCCGATTTGCGTGATGGTCTGTGCCATCCCGCCGGATTTGCGAGATGGCCCGTGCCATGCCGTCGGATTTGCGTGATGGTTTGTGCCATGGCGCCCGATTTGCGAGATGGCCTGTGCCATCCCGCCGGATTTGCGAGATGGTCTGTGCCACGGCGCCCGATTTGCGTGATGGAGAGGGATGTCCCGACGACACAAGAAGGGGGCCGGCAAAGCCGGCCCCCAAAGAACTACGCTGTGCGGGATTCGCGGACCGTCGCATTGCGCGACGGCACCCACGTCCACCCGAAGCTCACCCAAAGGCGAGCGATTCTACGCCCACGCCTTGCCGGTGGAGCCGAAGTCCTCGATGAGCTCCTTGGTACGCGTGATGATGGCGTCGCGGCCAGGCTTGAGGAGCTTGCGCGGGTCGTAGCCCTTGCCCTTCTGGTCGGCGCCAGACTCGATGTACTCGCGGGTGGCCTTGGCGAAGGCAACCTGGAGATCGGTGTTGACGTTGATCTTGGAGATGCCGAGCGAGATGGCCTTCTGAATCTGGTCCAGGGGAATGCCGGTGCCGCCGTGGAGGACGAGGGGCAGGTCGCCCGTGAGGGCCTTAATCTCGCCGAGGCGCTCGAAGGAGAGGCCGGCCCAGTTCTCGGGATAGAGGCCGTGGATGTTGCCGATGCCGCAGGCGAGGAAGTCGACACCCAGGTCGGCGATGGCCTTGCACTCCTCGGGATCGGCGAGCTCGCCGGAGGAGGCGACGCCGTCCTCGACGCCGCCGATGCCGCCGACCTCGGCCTCGATGGAGATGCCCTTGTTGTGGGCGATCTTCACGAGCTCGGCCGTGCGATCGAGGTTGATCTGGAAGGTCTCCTCGTGGGAGCCGTCGTACATGATGGAGGTGAAGCCCGCGTCCATCGCCTTGAAGCAGTCCTCGTAGGAGCCATGGTCGAGGTGGAGGGCAACGGGAATGGTGATGTTCTTGGCCTCGTAGAGGTCGCGGACGATGTCGGCGCAGACCTTGAAGCCGCCCTGCCACTTGGCGGCACCGGCGGTGCACTGGATGATGAGCGGGGACTGGAGCTCCTCGGCAGCGTCGAGGATGGAGCTCGCCCACTCAAGGTTGTTGGTGTTGAAAGCACCGATGCCATAGTGGCCCTTGGCGGCGGACTGGAGCATTGCAGTAGCGTTGACAAGCATGCGTACCTCCATTGACGTTAGGTTGCTTACCCACTTCCTGTAATCATAGCGCGTCGAGTTTTGTTTTTGCCCGTCGGTTGGGGAACTAGCGCGGAAAATGCCGCCAAAGGAGGCGAGGCGGCCGAATGAGCCCACCCCGCGGAAAGCGAAGGGGCGCTGCCCGACTTGTCTCGGGCGGCGCCCCCAATCAGGCGTTCGCAAAGTCAGTGGGTAGCGATACCCTTACTCGGCGATGCCGTACCAGCCGATTCCCTCCGCATTCCAACCGGCATTCACGAGGGCGTCGTTCTCATACTTGCTCGTGGTGTAGTTGTGGGTGCCGACGGTGGCGTTGGGGTTGTACTGACGGTAGAGGGGCACGCCCTGGGCATCGTCGGAGTACCAGCCGACGCCCTCGTAGTTCCAGCCCACGGACTTGAGCTGGTCGCGCTCGGCCTCGCTCGTGGTGTAGTGGTGATCG
Organism: Olsenella sp.; assembly: GCA_017941585.1. Lineage (GTDB taxonomy): Bacteria > Actinomycetota > Coriobacteriia > Coriobacteriales > Atopobiaceae > Olsenella_J. Next base: position 9,011 of record JAGAWD010000173.1, read on the forward strand.
CCCGCATAGGGGTTGTAGAGCCTGTAGACCGGAGTCTGGGAAGACTCGGGTGCCTTCCAGCCGATCCCCTCGTACGTCCAGCCTACGCCCACGAGGTAGAGCATCTCATCGAAGCTCGCCGTGTAGAAGTGCTCGCCGGAGTAGCGGTTGTAGAGACGATACATCGAGCCGACGGGCATCTCCTCCGGAGCCTCGGCGACGTTCACCGTGGCGACCTCGGACTCTGTGGAAAGTTTCGCGGCGTTGGTGACGACGACCTTGTAGCTCATTGTACCGATGGTCGTGGTCTGGGGAACGTAGGTGTCCGAGGTTCCGCAAGAGGACCAGTTGACGCCATCAGCAGACTTGAGCCACTCATAGGTGAGCTTCGAACCAGCCGGATCGTTGACCACGACGCTCAGGGCGGCGGCGGCAGAGTCCTTGTACACATCGAGGGAGGAAGGCTGCTCGACGATGACCGGAGATGCGGCGCGCTTGTAGTAGTTGAGGGGAGATGCGAGCTTGCCGTCCTTCAGGTCAGACGCGGCGAAGGGGGCGGAGTAGTCGCCGGCCTTGATGTAGGCGCGGACCTCGTTCAGCAGGGCGTTCGACTTGTCGAACACCTCCTCTGAAGCGGCCTTATGTGCCGAGTTCGCAAAGCCGGTGCGACTGGCCGGGGAAAGCTTCCTCATATAGGTGTCCACGTCCTTCTGCTGGTTGATGATCTCCTGCTGGAGCACCATCAGGTAGTCGTGGACACCGTCTGCCACCGTGTCGCGGTGGTTGAAGGCGAGGGTGTTGAGGTCCATGAAGACGTAGTCGAGGTACTTGTTGCCCGCATCCTCGAGCGCCGTAGCCTCGTTCTCGGCAACGAGCTTGTGATCATAGATCCTGTTGCCGTACTTGTCCCTCTCCTTCCCGTACTCGGACTGGTGCCCGACGTGGGTGACGTCGAACTTGTCCTCGGTCGGGTAGAGCTCGGGGTCAACCTCGGTCAGGAGCGCCGAGTAGGACGGGACGAAGATCGAGAACTCGCCGCGGGAGAGGGACTCCCACTGGATGGTGGCGACGTCGGGCTGGCCGTCCAGCTCGTCGCGCACCTGGAAGATGTGGCTCTCGGTGTTGCGGTTGTTGCCGATGGCGTAGAGCTTGTCGTTCACGTTGGCGTTGACGTCGGTTCCCTCGCCGCGGGCGGTGACGGAGCGAAGCGCGGTCAACGGGTCGATATCTCTGGCGGGGGTGAAGAAGAGCTGGGGGTTGGCGATGGTCGCGACGGCACCGATCTCGTTCGTGGTGTAGTCGGTCCCGGAGACGAGCTTCTCGCCAAAGTACATGTGGCCCTGGACGTAGCGGGTGTTCTGTCCTGCGCCCTGCGAGGCGGAGTCGTTGCCGTAGGAGGCCGCGATGTTCATCTTGCCGTCGGTCGTCTCGGCGTAGGAGTTGGCGTCCTTCGCGACCTTGACGAGGTCTGCCGAGTGCAGGCAGACGGCGGTTTCGTCGAGGTCGACCGCAAACTGGAGGTCATCCATGTTGGGGTTGACGGAGACAACGTCGTTGGCGCACTTGATGGCGGCCCACTGGTGGCCGGAGAGCTACATGAAGATCCAAGTCTCGGAGGCATCGCCGATGACGATCTGGTTGCAGCCCTGCGAGCCGACCTGGTCCACGAGTTTGCCGAGCCGCTCGACGCCGTCGCGCGCGGAGGTCGCGAGGGAGAGCACGTAGTCGGTGGCGCTGTACTCGCCGATGCCCGTGTCGACGAGAGGGTCGACGCCCTTGATCTTGTCGTTATAGTCGGTCGTGAGCGTCGCGGAAACGCTCACGCCCTTCTCGTTGGTGCCCGCCTCGGAGTAGGCCTTGGCGCCGGCGTCCCCCTCCTCGGTCCAGTTGTCCGGCGTGTCGCGGACGTAGGTGTAGCGGAAGGTGGGGCCATCGATCTTGTACGAGAAGCTTGCGGCGGGATCAGTGTCGTTCTCGTAGCTCTGGATGGTCTTTCCGCTCTCGGTCGCCGGCTCGATGCCGAAGACCTTGCCGTAGCGGTTGGTGTAGTCCTCGGAGCGGCCCCAGTAGGTGTCGCCGTCGGTCGTCAGCGCATCGCCGATGTAGACCTGCGTGCACGCAAGTGCCGTCACCGGGCTTGCGGCCATGGAGGCCGCGAGGGTCGCGGCGATGATGGCCTGCGCCCTCTTGGAGAATCTGAAGCGTGTGCTCATGCACGTACTCCTTTCGGATCGCGCCCACGCGAGGCGGGCCGTCCACCGTCCCATCAATACGATGGGCAGGGTACCCTCTGCCAGGCCGAACCTGAATGCAGAATGAAAAAGAATTACGCGAACGTATCAAATTGGCGGTTAATCGGATTACTCGCTCTTGAGGGCAGCCTAGTGATGCCATGGCGAGAACAGCCCATGGTGAAGTGACGAAATATGGAATGTGTCATATATTTCAAGATAAACCGAGTTATTCGGTTCCGTGCAGCAATAAATGCCCTAAATTGCGAATTCTGGCTCTCGTCTACGAATCTATTTCAAACAATGCATAGTTCTCGATATATATGCATTAAATTGAGAGCTGCGCCGAGTGCGACGGCCCTCAGCTTGTTTTGTCTTGGTGAAGATGGCGAGACACGCGCCGAGGGGCCCTACAGTCGGGTAGGCAAGATATAGGTAGGCAAGTTATAGATGTCGGCGCGGGCGTCTGAGCGACGCGCGTCTGCGCGACGCGCGCGAATGCCCACGCGGCGATGACAGACCCTCGAGGCGGCAAGGTCAGGGAGAGGTACGTGGAACACCCTCAGAGCAACCAGAACCAGGCGACGCGGCAGTACGGGCCTACGCGGCAGTACGAATCGACGCGGCAGTACGGACCTACAAGGCAGTACGAATCGACGCGGCAGTACACCCAGCAGGGCGAGGTCGGCACCACGATGCGGTCCAACGCCGCCGAGCAGGAGACCCCAGCGAAAAAAGAGGGGGTCTTCTCCGAGTTTTCGGTCGTTTCCGTCATTGCGAGCTCGCTGGCGGCGATTACGAGCTTTGCCCTGCAGCAGCAGATCGGCCTGGCAGGATCCTTCATAGGCGTAGGTGCCGCGGCCGCCGCGACGGCAATTGCGAACCAGGTCTACAACGGCATGCTCTCGGCATCCGCAAAGAAGCTGAAGTCCATCTCCGAGGAGGATGCGACAGCTCCGGCCGCGGGAACTCGAGCGAGCGGCGCGGAGACGCGGGTGGCAGGGGGCGCCTATGCCCAAGAGCCCTCGCCCTACGGCGCGTCCGCCGACAAGACCACGCTGCGTCCAGTGACGGCAACGTACGCGGCTGACCAGGGCGTCATGCCCGAGAGCGGTACTCCCATCGCACCGGAGGGTCTCGTTCGCGCGGCGGCGGAGCGCAGGCACGCCCTCATCCGCAGGCGCGCGACGATCTCCATCGTGGTCATCGCGCTGGCGGCGGCGCTTCTCTCGGCGGGAATCGTCTTCCTTGCGACCGGAGGGCACGGCCTCGGCAGAATCGACTCACTCACCACGGCCTCGCCCAAGCCAACGCCCACAACCTCCACGCCGACGACCGCGCAGCGAGACGACGAGGCCTCGCCCACCGAAAATGGGACCACCGCACCCGAGGGCGAAACCTCGGCCGACGCCACCGCAGCTGAGCAGGGCTCGTCCAACAACGGCACCTCGGCGAGCGGAACGGGTGGCGGCGAATCGTCCGGGAGCAAGGTGGACGGCAGCTCATCGGCGGGGACATCGGGATCGAGCACCGGAACCACCGAAAAGCCGTCGACGGGGACGTCGGGCGGGGCAACGGGCACGGGCAACGGCACCGGGTCCCAGGAGGGCGGCTCCACGAGCGATTCCTCTGCGGGAGGCGCCTCCGGCACGGGGTCCGGCAGCACGGGGTCCGGCAGCACAGGGTCCGGCAGCACGGGGTCCGGCAGCACGGGGTCCGGCAACGGCACCGGCGGCAACTCTGCCGGATCGACCTCGTCCAGCTCGACTACCACAACCAACAAAAGTTAAGTAGACTTGACACCTGTGATTCTCGGGCGCGGCCGGCACACGTCGGCCGCGCAGCCATGAGACGGCAACGACCGGTGGCGGACGCCACCCAAAGGGAAAGGCAAGGTAGACATGGAACGTCCCAACGCATGGAAGGACTACACGCCCGAGAGGGTCGCCGAGCTGAACGGGTTCGCGGACGCGTACCGCGAGTTCATCTCGAAGAACAAGATTGAGCGCGAGATATGCGCGGCCTCGATCGAGATGGCGCGCGAGGCAGGCTACCGCGACCTCGCCGAACTCGTGCGCGAGGGGGCGAGCCTCTCCGCGGGCGACAAGGTGTACGTCTCCAACCACGGCAAGGGGCTCCTGCTCGTGGAGCTCGGGAAGAAGCCGCTCGCGGACGGCCTCAACATCCTCGGCGCGCACATCGACTCCCCCCGCCTCGACGTGAAGCAGAACCCTCTCGAGGAGAAGAACGAGATCGCCACGCTCGACACCCACTACTACGGCGGCGTCAAGAAGTACCAGTGGGTGACGATCCCGCTCGCCATCCACGGCGTCGTGTGCAAGAAGGACGGCACCACCGTTGCCGTCGCCATCGGCGAGGCGGAGGGCGACCCCGTCTTCTGCATTTCCGACCTTCTCCCCCACCTCGCGAAGGAGCAGCTCACCAAGAACGCGTCCGAGCTGATCGAGGGTGAGCTGCTCGACGTCATCGTGGGCAACCGCCCCGTCAAGTTCGACGACGAGGAGAAGGACAAGACCCCCGTCAAGTCGGCGATCGTGGACCTTCTCGCGGAGCAGCTCGGCATCGAGGAGGAGGACCTCCTCTCGGCAGAGCTCGAAGTCGTTCCCGCCGGCCCCGCGCGCGACCTCGGCTTCGACCGCTCGATGATCCTGGGCTACGGGCACGACGACAGCTCCTGCGCCTACCCGAGCCTCGTCGCGCAGCTCGAGTGCGAGGCGCCCGAGAAGACCGCCGTCACCATCCTCGTCGACAAGGAGGAGATCGGATCGGTGGGCGCCACGGGCATGACGAGCCGCTTCTTCGAGGACGCCATGGCCGAGATCCTCGCGCTCGCCGGCGAGGACGGAAGCCTCGCCCTCAGGCGCTGCCTCAGGAACTCGCGCATGCTCTCGAGCGACGTCTCGGCCGCGTTCGACCCGAGCTACGCCTCGGTCTTCGAGCCCAAGAACTCCTGCTACCTCGGACACGGACTCACGTTCAACAAGTACACGGGGGCCCGCGGCAAGAGCGGCTCCAACGACGCCGACGCCGAGTACGTCGCCGAGATCCGCGCCTGCATGGACGAGGCCGGCGTGCACTTCCAGACGGCCGAGCTCGGCAAGGTCGACGCCGGCGGCGGCGGGACCATCGCCTACATCCTCGCGGAGTACGGCATGGACGTCATCGACTGCGGCGTCCCCGTGCTCAGCATGCACGCGCCATGGGAGGCGATAAGCAAGGCCGACGTCTTCGAGGCCTACCTCGGCTACAAGGCGTTCCTGCAGCTCGCGTAGTCTCGCTGCGACATCTCCCACAAGATGGAGCGCCGGCCGCGCGACGTGGCTGGCGCCCCTTTTTGTCTCCCCTTTTTGAGTACTTCTCAGTTTTTGGTAGATGGGCTGACGCACCGCCGGACGGGCCCACCAAAAGCTTGGCCTCCTCCTTTTGGCCCCTTGGTGATTCTGGCAGGATGCCGCCCAGAAGACGGGCCCACGCGGCCACTGAGCGAAGATGCGCGAAGTGAAGGTGCACCCTAACCCTCGCACCCCCTCGCCGCTGCCCTCGGAGCGCAAAACCGCGCCGAGAGACTCCCCTGGAGCGCAAATTGGCCCCGAGTGGATTCGTCTCGGCACCCTTGGAGCGCAAATTGGCTTCGAGTGGATTCGCCGGAGCGCAAATCACCTCCGAATGGACGACTGGC
>JAGAWD010000174.1 GCA_017941585.1 Olsenella sp.
CTCGCCTTCGCGAAGTCGGCGAGTCCCACGGACTCGAGGTTGCGCATGGCCTCCGCCTCTGCCTCGGCCCTACTCGCCTTCTTGAGCGTGACGGGGGCCAGCGTGCAGTTGTCGAGCACGTTCATGTTGTTGAAGAGGTTGAACCCCTGGAACACCATGCCAATCTTCTCGCGCAGGCGGTTCACGTTCACGTGCTGCGCGGCCAGGTCCTCCCCGCAGAACCACACATGACCCGCATCGGGAGTCTCAAGCAGGTTGATGCAGCGCAAAAGCGTCGACTTGCCCGAGCCGGACGCCCCGATGATGGTGACGACCTCGCCGGGCATGATCTCGAAGTCGATGTCCCTCAGGACCTCGTGCGAGCCAAAGCTCTTGCGCAGGCCCTCGATTTTGATGACGGGTTCGTCGGCATTGCCCGCCACGCTCGCGCTGTCTGCCACGTTGATGTTGTCTGCCATGGCGCACCTACCGTTCCTGCCTGCGGTTGGCATTGGTCTTGACCTTGGACGGGTCGGCCTTGCCCACGACGCCTGTGGTCATCGTCGCGTCAGACGTGGAGAGGACAGGGCCCGCAACCGGCGCATCGAGGCGCTTCGCGAACATCGAGAGCAGCTTCGAGGCGACCATCGTGAGTATGAGGTAGCAGACGGTCGCGATGACGTAGACCTCGAGCTGGCGATAGTAGATGCCGGCGACAGTCGTGGTCGCGAACATGAGGTCGAAGACGCCGATGACCGAGAGGACCGACGAGTCCTTGATGTTGACGACGAGCTCGTTGGAGAGGGCGGGCACGGCGTTCTTGATGCCCTGGGGAAAGACGACCTTGGTCATGGCCTGCCACTGCGAGAGGCCGAGCGAGCGGGCCGCCTCGGTCTGGCCGGGGTCGACCGCCTCGATGCCGCCGCGCAGAACCTCCATCATGTAGGCCGTGGAGTTGAGCGAGATGGTCACGAGGCCGGCGAGAAACGTCGTCCAGATGCCCGTGATCTCGCTCGTGGACATGCCGGTCCCGCGAAGCACCGCAAATCCGGCAAAGTAGATAAGCAGGGACTGCACCATCATCGGCGTGCCACGGACCACGGCGGAGTACACCTTGGCAAAGCCGCAGCCCACGACCTTGAGGAATCGGACGAAGTCGTTGTCCGGCCGGTCAATCTGCTGCAGGCGCAGGAACACGAGCAGGAGCGCGAGAAAGAAGGCGATCACCGTGCCGAAGACGGCAAGCTCGACCGTCGTCACGACGCCTCTGGCGAAGATCTCGCGTCCCTCGTAGAGCATGTAGACCATGCCGGGAAGGAATCCCTGCGGGTTGGTCTCGGACGAGAGCGCCGCCGAGACGACGGCCGCAAGCCCCATCACGACACGGTCCACGAAGAGCACGGCCGTGATGGCCACGACCACGTAGGAGGCGATTCTCTCCACCCTCTTGGCCGCAGGCTTGGCAAAGGGAGATGCCTCGGCGTAGTCCCTCCACCTGACGAGCTTGTTCACGAGCGCCACGGCCGAGACCACGAGCCAGGCGGCCAGCACGTAGTACATGACAACCTCGAGGACGTATACGCCCGCAAGGAAGCTCATCTCGGAGCGGGGCTGCATGGAGAGCCACATCCCGATGGCCGCAATGACGCTCGTGCCGAGAAAGACGTAGCGGTGATCCGAGGTCACGAACCTCACGAGACCGTTCTGCTTTGTGCGAGGGGACCTCGTACCGTCCCCCTGAGCGATGCCCATGCGCATCCTCCTTGCGTCTTAATCCGAAATCGTCTCGCCGGCAGCGCGACAAAATCGGGGGCGTGCCCCCAGCGCGATACCATAGCGCAATCGGGGGCACGCATTCACTCGTTATAGGCGAGCGTTGCCTACGTTGACCAGAGCCGAGCGTGGCCTACGCGGGCTGGCGCTCGACGGCGGCGTCGAACATCTTGGTTCGCTCCTCCTCGGGAACGGTGGCGATGGCCTCGTTGATCTTCTTGAGGACCGCGTCCTGCCCCTTGGCGATTCCCGCGTTGACGGGGATGGTCTGCGAGAAGCCCTTGCCCTCCGGGAACTGGATGGCAACGAGGTCCGGGTTCGAGCGCAGGAAGCCGTTGGTGTTCTCGGTGTTGTAGGTGATGGCGTCGCAGGTGCCCTGGGCGAGCTGGGAGAGCTGCGAGGGCACGGAGTCGACGGGCGTGAGGTGCTTGACGTCGGGAATCTCGTCGATGACCGTGTCGAGCAGGGTGTCCTTCTGGCCGAGGACGGCGGCGCCCGTGAAGTCGGCGAGCGAGGTCGCGCCGACGTAGGGCGAGTTGCTCTTCACGAGCAGGCCGAAGCGCCCGACGAAGTAGGGATCGGAGAAGTCGATGGCCTGCCTGCGCTCGTCCGTCGCGGTCATGCCGGCGAGGATGATGTCGATCTGGCCGTTGTTGAGCGAGTCGATCAGGCCGGAGAAGCTCATCTTCACGGCAACGGGCTCCATGCCGAGCGCAGACGCGATGACCTTGGCGAACTGGACGTCGTAGCCGTCAGCGTACTGGCCGCTGACGTTCTGGATGGGAATCGTGTAGTCGCTCGCCGCAGAGACCTGCCAGTTGTAGGGGGCGTAGGCCGCCTCCATGCCAACACGCAGGGTCTTGCCGTCCCCAAGCGTGCCGGAGCTGGCATTCGGGCCGGAACTCGATCCGGTCGAGGTGGAAGACGTGCCCTGGGCAGCGGGGCCGCAGGCACCCAGGAGCGAGGCACCGACGATGCCGAGCGCGCCTGCGCCGGAAAGCTTGACGAAGGATCGACGAGAGACGCCGGCAGGCGTCTTCTCCTTGGCAAGGCTATCGAACGATTCGTTGTGCATGCGTCCTGACTCGGTCATGGCTTCCCTCTTTCTTCCGAATGCTGCCAGATGTCCCCTTTCGGAGCGCGACCAGAGGGGACCCATTCCCCTCTCCCTTGCAACCCAATGCGAGAAAGTCGCGCGTATGGTATCAAGGTAGAACATACCCACCCGCCCGACGGCCGTCGCGCGCGGCCTGGTAACACGAGCGCAACCACCCGAGGCGCACAAAGCTGGGCTGCGCCTTAAGACGTGCGACCCTGCGCGGGCGGGCCGGCCCCTACGCGCGGGCGGGCCAGTCGCCGCTCACGCGCGGCGGCTCCGAGGTCGACCAAGACCCGAGCTTCGCGTTCGGGTTCGCGTCGAGCGAGAGGCTTTCAAAGACGCCGGCCCGGAAGTTGCGCAGCGCCGCGACGGCGATCATCGCGCCGTTGTCGCCGCAGACGACCATCGGGGGAACCGTCACACGCACCCCCATCTTGGAGAAGCGCTCGCGATAGGCCTCCCTCAAGGCCGGGTTGGCCGCCACGCCCCCGCCGACGCAGAAGTCGGAGACCCCGGTCTGCTCCACGGCCCAGGCGGCCTTGGCCACCTGGACGTCGACGACCGCCGCCTCGAACGAGGCGGCAAGGTCGGGCAGGTTGATGGGGCGCCCCGCCTTGTTCTCGCCCTCGATGTAGGTGATGACGGCCGTCTTGAGACCGGAGAGCGAGAAGCGGAAGTCGTGGCTGTGCATCATGGCGCGGGGGAAGTGGATTGCCCTCCTGTTGCCGCGCGCGGATAGCTTGGAGATGATCGGGCCGCCCGGATAGCCGAGGCCCAGGGCCTTGGCCACCTTGTCGAACGCCTCGCCCACGGCGTCGTCGATTGTCGTCCCGAGAACCTCGTAGTCGCCCCAGTCACGCACGTGAACGAGCATGGTGTTGCCTCCGGAGACGAGGCTCGCGACGAACGGCGGCTCGAGGTCGGGCGTCTCGAAGAGGTTGGCGAGCAGGTGTCCCTCGAGGTGGTTGACGGCCACGAGCGGAAGGCCCGTAGCGGCACAGACGCCCTTGGCGAAGGCAACGCCCACCACGAGCGCGCCCACGAGTCCCGGTCCCGCAGTCACGCCAACGGCCGAGAGGTCCGAGGGAGCGAGCGTGTCGCAGCCGAAGTGCGCGCCCGCCTGGGCCAGCACCTCCTCGAAGACACCAACGATCGCCTCGACGTGCTTGCGCGAGGCAATCTCGGGGACGACGCCGCCGAAGCGGGCATGGAAGTCGATGGACGTGGCGACGACGTTGGCGCACACCTCGCCGTGCGAGTCGATGACCGCCATGGCGGTCTCGTCGCACGACGACTCGATGGCAAGCACGAGGTCGCCCGCGTCGGCAAGCGCCTGGCGGCACGCATCGTCGCGCTGGCCCGCCTCGATGGGCCACGGGCGAACCGACGCGGACGGCTCCACGAGATCGCCCTGAAGCCGCGACGCGTCGAGGGGTAGGTCCGCCGAGAGTATGAGCGCATCCGCACCCTGACCATAGTAGTTGGGACGCCGGCCCGTCTGCCTGAGGCCTAGTTCCTCGTAGAGCGCACGGCCAGCGGTGTTTTTCTCCTCAACCTCGAGCGAGGCCGTCTTGGCGCCGAGCATCTGGGCGTCGTAGGCGACGCGGGCGAAGAGTCGCGAGGCCAGCCCCTCGCGGCGGCGTGCGGGCGCCACGACGACGTCTACCACCTCGAAGTCGTCGCCCGCGAGCATGCCGCCGGCAAAGCCCACGACCTCGCCGCGGTCGTGGGCGATCCACCACGAGCGACCGGGCTGCTCAAGGTCGTCCGCAAACAACTGGCGAGACCAGGGCGTGTGGGCGGCGTCGGCGTAGACCGCGGCCTCGAGCTCCGCCACGGCGTCGAGGTCGTTGACCGTCATCGGCCTCAGCTGGGAGTGGATGCCCGCGAGCAGGTCGTCCACGCCCGTGGTCTGGACGCTCGCCGGCTCGCGCATGCCGAGGCGCTTGCGCTCGGTCTCCTCCGCGTCGGAAAGGCGCGTGTAGATCGGCAGGACGAGCGCGGGATCGCCGTTGCCGAGGGCGCCGGTCGGGGCGGGAGTCACACCGGACGCCGAGGCGGGCGACACGGTAGCCCCAGAGGCCGCGTCGGGCACCGCGGCAGCGAGGAGCGACACTGCGGCATGAAGCAGCCCGTCGCCCGTGGGGTGCCAGAGCGCCTCGTCCGCATAGCGAGAGAAGCCCGCCTCCTCGAACTTCGAGCGATACTTGGCAAGACCGTCGCCGCACAGGATAAGCTCGTCGCGGTCGTCGCGAGCCGCGAACTCGCCCACGCACACGTCGGCCTTGGCAACCCGCTCCGTGTCGAACAGACGATGCGCGCCAGTGTCGTCGAGCTCGTATGTGCCCGGATAGACCTCTCCGCGCATGGCGTCACCGGCAACGGCGAGACGACCGCGAACGCCCGCAAGCCACACGGTCCACGCAACGCCATCGAGCGTGGAAACTCCGAGGAGCGGCTTGCCGAGACCGCAGGAGATGCCCTTGGCAGTCGCAATGCCAATGCGCACGCCCGTAAACGAACCAGGTCCGCGCCCAACGAGCACGGCGTCCACCTCTCCCATGGAGAGGCCGGCCTCCTCCAGGCAGGCAAGCGCCGTGTTCGTCAGCTCCTCGTTTGCGTGACGACGACAAAGGTGGTCACCCGCCGCAAGCAGGCGCGCCTCGCCCTTCCCCACATTCCAAGAGCCGACAGCGCAGGCAAGCATGTCTGTTGAGGTGTCGACCGCAAGAATGATTGACTCGCCGGAGGCGAGCGCGTTCTCAAGGCTCATGCTATTCCCATCCTCGAATCAAATTGACGCTCAGATAGTTTACACGCGCGCGACACCCGACGCGCACCGCGTTTGCAAACCAGACTGATGGCGCGCGACGTGCCGGGCGCGCCCGCAGCGCATTGCGAGCGGGCGCGAGAGGCGGCCGCCCTACGCGACCCTAGCGAAGAGCAGCGTCCGCCCGTTCATCTGCTGCCAGACGACGAGACGGTCCTTGTCGTTCACGTCCATCTGCACGCGGTTGGCGGGGTCGTCACCAAAGTCGCCCGACGCCAACTGTGGGAGATTGGCATCCTGCTCCCAGCTGATGGGATGCCGGTCATCGGCGGGTGCGTAGGTTCCGCCCCTCTCGGTAATGGTCAGCGTGGTGGCGGGCAGCTGCTCCGCGGTCCAGAGCGTACCGTCTGCGTCGTACGCGCCCAGAAGCCTCCACTCGCCAATGGCGTCAGCCGAGAAGACCTTGTCGTTAGGGGCAGGGTAGCCGTCCACGGAGAAGAGCACGCTGTTCCTGAAGTCGCTCAGGTCATACGTGCCGTCGTCTGCCGGGGCGGCGGTGGCGGAGCCCCCGTTTGCCGGAGCGGCCTTGTCGGAGACAGACGAGTCGGTCGTGCCAGAGGACGAGCCGCCGTTGGCCCCCGAGGCATCGCCGGAGCCGGAGGTTCCCTGCGACTTGTCGCTTTGCGTGGTGACGGTCTGCTGCGACCGGGTACCGCCCTCCTGGGTCTTCCCCGCGCACCCCACCAGAGAGGCGGAGGCGCACAGCACCGCAGACACGAAGAGGGTGATGGCGAGATTCCTTGCTTTCATGAGAGTATCTACCTCCATCGTTTGTGGGGCGGGCACCCGAGCTTGACCGAGCGGGAACCCGATCCTGGCGGGACGGATTCGCCGGTCGTACGTTCTGAGTCTTATACCCCGGGCCGGCCATCCGCGAACGAAGCCCGCGCCAGCCTCACTCACATTCTAGGCTGCCGTCCCGCCCGCGACCACACCTAGGCTGAGGCCTCGAGCGCATCCACGAGTCGCTCGCCTCGCTCGCCATGAGCGACGAGACGAATCGCGCGCGGCGGCTCCTCCCCCGGGGCGGCCTCGTCGTCGAGACGGGAGACGAACACGTCTACGCGCTCGTCGCCGATCTCGTCGGCAAACTGCTCGCCCCACTCGATGACGCACGCGCCATCTGCGTCGAGCACGTCGAAGAGGCCCGTGTCCTCGAGCTGGCTCGCGTCATCGAGCCGATAGAGATCGAAGTGGTAGAGGGGCATGCGCTCCCCCTCGTAGACCATCTGGATGGTGAAGGTGGGGCTACAGACGTCGTCGGCAATGCCCATTCCCTGCGCGATGCCCTTGGTAAGCTGGGTCTTACCCGCACCGAGGTCTCCCGTGAGGACGAGGACGTCGCCTTCGGAGAGCACGCCGCCGAGCACGCGTCCCAAAGCGATCGTCTCCTCGGTCGACGACGAGAGGTACGTCCCCCGACCGGTGTGCCTTGCCGCGCCGCCCGTTGCACTCATGACTCGTCTCCCTTCTCCCGACGCTCGCCGCCCCGCACGGGAGGCATGCCACTCTCCCCCGCAAACCCGACGTCCGGGTTCTCCCTGAGCCACGCGCCGAGCATGCGCAGATCCTCTACCAGCAGCGGCTCCCATTCCTGATGGTAGATGGTCGCCGCGGGATGAAACGTCGGGATGACCTTGAAGTGGCCCGTCTCGTGGATGGTGCCGCGCAGCTGCGTCACGCCCTTGTCGGTGCGCAGCACGAACTTTGCCGCGAAGTTGCCCAGGCACACGATGACGTCGGGCCAGACGCTCCTGATCTGCTCGCGAAGAAACGGCGAGCAGGCCTCGATCTCGCTGGGCTGGGGGTTGCGGTTCGAGGGCGGGCGGCACTTGATGACATTGGCGATGTAGACGTCCTCGCGCGTAAGACCGGCCTCGCCCAGAAGAGCGTCGAGCTTGTGGCCGGCAGCGCCCACGAACGGCTCGCCCTGGAGGTCCTCGTTTCGCCCCGGCCCCTCGCCGATGAACATCACGCGGGCATGCGGGTTTCCGCAGCCGAAGACGAGGTTAGTCCGCGTCTGGCCCAAGGGGCACAGCTGGCAGTTGCCCATGACCGCGCGAATCTCCTCTAGGGTGACCTCGCGCGGGCGCTGGTGGTCGTGGCCGGGAATGTGCATGACGCCCATGAGTCCCCCTTAGTCAGCCCTAGACGAAGACCCTGTCAAGGCGCTGCGAGAAGTTGCAGACGACCTCGTAGTTGATCGTGTCGCGGCGTGCGGCCATCTCGTCGGCCGTAATCTCCTCCTCGCCGTCGCGCCCGATGAGGGTCACGACGTCGCCCCGCTCGACCCTGCCGGCGGGACGGTACGCGCGGACGCTGTTGACGTCGACGGCGAACATGAACTGGTCCATGCAGATGCGGCCCACCTGCCGGGCGCGGGCGCCGTTCACGATGACGTCCATGTTGTTGGAGAGAACGCGCGCGAGGCCATCAGCATAGCCGATTGGAACGGTAGCAATCTGGATGTTGGGCTTGGGCACGCGGTAGGTGAGCCCGTAGCCCACGCCCTCTCCCACCGCAGGGTTGACCACGCGCGTCACGCGGGCGCGAACGCTCATGGCAGGAGCGAGGGAGATGCGCGGCGCCGTGGTATCCGCCGGCTGGAGGCCGTAGAGGCCGATGCCCAGGCGACACATGTCGTAGTGGAACTCGGGGTGAAGCACCGTACCGGGCGTGTTGTCGCAGTGAGCGAGACCGCACTCGAAGCCTGCCTGCCTGAGGGCAACGATCGTGTCCTCAAAGCGACGTGCCTGCTGTTTGAAGTCCCAGTCGCCGATAACGTCGGCCGTAGCGAAGTGGGTGAAGGTCCCCGCACACTCGAGCCCACGGTGGAAGTCGATGCTATGGCGAAACTCGATGGCCTCCTCGGGTAGCACGCCGATGCGCGTCATGCCCGTGTCGATAGCCAGGTGGTACTTGCCCACCTTGCCCATCGCGACGGCCTGCTCGCCGTAGGCGAAGGCGAAGTCGGTGGTATATATGGAGGGCATGATGTCGTGCTCGAGAAGGGTCGCCACGCTCTCGACGGGCGACTCGTTGAGCATGAGGATGGGTTGGGTGACGCCCCCCTCGCGAAGCTCGACGCCCTCGTCCACCGTGGCGACGGCAAACTGGTCCGCTCCGGCCGAGGCCATGGCCTTCGCGCACTCGACGGCACCGTGGCCGTAGGCATCTGCCTTGACCGCGCACATCATCTTGGTTCCACGGGCAAGAAGCGACTTGAACGCCCTCGTGTTCTTACGGATGGCGTTCAGGTCTATTTCCACCCACGCCCATCTGTTCTTGGGATACTTGATGGCAGACATTGCTCTCCCTCCAGATGTGCTAATCCAGGTCAGCGGGTTCGGGGAAGGCGATCTGCTCCTCGAGCGCGTCCTCGGCGAGTCCCAGTGCATCGATTATGTCGCGGGCCATCACGCCGTGCGACCCAAAGCGCTCGGCGGCGATGGAACCGGCATAGCCGTGCACCTCGCACGCGAGCGCCGAGAGCACGGGCAGGTCCTCGCAGCCGACGTTCGAGCGGGCGAGGAACGCGGCGATGACGCCGCCGAGCACGTCGCCCGACCCGGCCGTCGCGAGCGCCGCGGGCCCCGGCTTGGGCAGCACCGCCGCGTCCACGTTCACGCAAGCGGTTGCCGATCCCTTGGATACGATGCAGATCTCGCTGCCGCCGTCGGACCACACGATGCGACGGGCGGCTTCCATGGCAGACGTGAGCGATGCGGGCGGCGTGTCCTGCATCCCCACGAGCCTGCCGAGCTCGCCACGGTGCGGCGTGAGGACGAGCGGGTAGTCGCGGCGGAGCAGCTCGGGGAACTCGTCGAGCTTGTTCGCCGTGAGACGGGCGAGGCAGTTGAGCCCGTCGGCATCGATAACGAGCGGGGTCGGACAGTTGAGCAGGCGCGATACGACGCCGACCGTACCGCCGCTAACTCGCATGCCGGGACCGACGAGTGTCGCGGTGCGCTTGGCCGAGAGCTTCTCCACGACGTCCGCGGCCGCCGTGGAGAAGGTCCCGTCGGAATCAGAGGGGAGTCCCATCACGGGAATCTCCGCGAGCTGCGACTGGATGATGGGTGCCACCTGTTCCGGGACGGCCAGCGTGACGTAGCCGGCGCCGGCGCGCGCCGCGGCCATTGCGGCCATCATGGGCGCGCCCGGAAACCTAAGCGACCCGCCCACAACCAGCACGGAACCCCTCGTAAACTTATCGACCGCGTTCGAAGGTGGCTCGAGCACGTCGACGTAGTCCTCAAGGTCGGCTCGCCAGGCGACGGGGTCGGCCTCGAGCACGAGGCGCTCGGTCTGCTCCGCGAGCGGCGCCACGATGATGGCGCCACAGGCGTCGCGACCCATGTCGGCGAGAAGGCCGGGCTTGAGGACGAGCATGGTGACGGTCATGTCGGCGATGACGCAGCCGCCCTTGGCGAGGCCCGTCTGAGCGGAAAGACCACTCGGCACGTCTACCGATATAACGCGCGCATTCGAGGCGTTGACGCACTCGATCCAGATGTCAAACGGCGCGCGCGGCTCGCCATGAAAGCCTGTCCCCAGCATCGCATCGAGCACGATGTCGGTATCGGCGAGAAGCGCCTCCACCTCATCCTTGGGAGGGGCGACGAGCATCTTGACGCCTACCGCCTGGGCGTGCTTCGCCACGACGCGCGCAAGGTCGCTCTGGATGTTGTCGGGATCAACCGGTGTGATCACGGTCACATCGAGCGAACGCTTGAGCAACGACTCCGCAGCGACCCAACCATCTCCGCCGTTGTTGCCGAGGCCGCAGAATATGGCGACCCGCTCGGCGTCGCCCATGCGAACGACCTCGTTCGCCGCGGCGGTGCCAGCGCGGTGCATGAGCTCAGATATGCTCACGCCAACCTCGGTGAGCCCGCTCTCCACTCGCTTTACGTCCTCCACATTGAGAACTGGTTGCATGCTCGCGTCACTCCTCAGTTGCCTCTGCAAGGGGGAGCTCTTCCATCGTCGGGCCCTCCTCGCGACTATCGTCTTCAAGCGTGTCCATTATGCCGTCCTGGAGGCGCTCGAGCTCGTCGATGACAGACCGAGCCTCCCTAAACGAAGCCTGCATCTCCCTCCGCGGGTCGGGCGTCTCCTCCTGCCGCGGGCGAACGTCGGCCGTCATGGCGACGGCGTTCGCCACCGCCACCTCGTGCGTACGAGAAAGCGAGAGCGCCACCTCCTGAACGCCCTGACCCTCGGCCACCTCGGCCGCCTTTCCCGAGAGGATGGCAAGGGGGCGGCCCTTGTCGTCACTTCCCACGGAGACGTCCTTTATGCCCACGCCCTCGGAGAAACCCGTGCCGAGCGCCTTGAGAACCGCCTCACGGGCTGCGAAGCGCGCCGCGTAGTGCTCCATCGGCCGCGCCGTCGACTCGCAGTATATCCTCTCGCTCTCGGTGAACACGCGAGCGAGGAAGGTCGGATGGCGGCGCGCCGCCCGCTCCATCCTCGCTATCTCGAGTATGTCCACGCCCACGCCCGCACGTGCCACGGCTACTCCACCGTAACGGACTTCGCGAGGTTGCGGGGCTTGTCCACGTCGCATCCGCGGGCGCGGGCAACGTAGCGCGAGAGCAGCTGCAGGTGCACGATGGCAACGAGCGGCACCACCCACTCCTCGGGACAGGGCGGAATCCAGAGCGTGTGCTCGCAGAGCTTCGCGACGCGCTCGTCGCCGTCCGTCGCTACCGCGATCACGGTTGCGCCGCGTGCGATGGACTCCTCGATGTTGGAGACGGTCTTGTCGTGCACGTGATCTGCCGGAACGATGGCAACCACGGGGAAGCCTGGCTCAAGAAGGGCGATGGGGCCGTGCTTCATCTCGCCGGCAGGATAGGCCTCCGCATGGAGGTAGCTGATCTCCTTGAGCTTGAGGGCGCCCTCGTAGGCGGTGGTGGAGTTCACGCCGCGGCCGAGGAAGAGGGCGCTCGACGCGTTGCGGAACACGCGCGCCGCCTGCTTGTCCTGCCAGCGCCGTGAGATGACCTCCTCCATGAGGGCAGGCACCTCCTCGAGGCTCGCGAAGTGGCGGCCCACCTCGTCGAGGTCCATCTTGCCGTGCGCCGAGGCAAGGCGCAGCGCGAGAAGCGCCGAGGCCACCATCTGCGCCGTGTAGGCCTTGGTCGAGGCGACGCAGACCTCGGGACCCGCCTGGATGTACATCGTGCCGTCGGACTCGCGCGCCGCCGAGGAGCCGAGGACGTTCGTGATGGCGAAGACCTTGCAGCCGAGCGCCCGCATGCGACGCGCCGCGGTGAGGGTGTCTGCGGTCTCGCCCGACTGGGTGATGATGACGCAGAGCGTGTGGTCGGTGACGAGCGGCTCCTTGTAGTTGAGCTCGGAGGCGTACTCGCAGAAGACCGGGATCTTCGCCCAGTCCTGCACGAGCTCGCGGGCGATGAGGCTCACGTGATAGGAAGTGCCGCAGGCGACCATGTAGATGCGGTCGATGGCGGCCAGCTCCTCCTCGGTCATGTCAAGCTCGTCGAGAAAGACGCCGTGCTTGCCGAGGCGGTCCTTCAGGAGCCGACGGATGGCCTCGGGCTGCTCGGCGATCTCCTTCGCCATGAAGTCTGAGTAGCCGCCGAGCGTCGCCGCCGAGGCGTCCCAGTCGATGTCGAGCGTCTTCGGATGCTCGACGGCCCTGCCGTCGCGGTCCTCGATCTCGATCGTGCCGTCCTCGTGCAGGGTCGCGATGTCGCGGTCCTCGAGCTGAACGCAGTGCGGGGTGACCTTCGCGAGAGGCATGACGTCGGAGGCGGCATAGGCCCCGTCCTCGGTGGCCGCCACGACCAGCGGCGAGGCGTTTCTCGTCACGACGACCTCGCCGGGGCAGTCGGCGCACGTCACGGCAAGCGCCCACGCCCCCTCGAGGCGGTCGCAGGCGTTGCGCACGGCAGCGGCGAGGTCTCCTTTGGCCGGGCCCTCCCACGCCTCCTCGACGAGGTGGGCGACGACCTCGGTGTCGGTATCACTCTTGAAGCTGTGCCCGGCCTCCATGAGCTGGCGCCTGAGTGCCTCGTAGTTCTCGATGATGCCGTTGTGGACGACGGCGATCTTGCCGTCGCAGCTCGTGTGGGGATGGGCATTGCGGTCGGTGGGAGCGCCATGCGTGGCCCAGCGCGTGTGGCCGATGCCCGTGGTGCCCACGAGGTTTGCCGCATCTGAGCGCTCCCTGAGTGCCGCGACGCGTCCGGCGACCTTCACGAGATGGAGGTTGTCATCGGGCGAGAGCACCGCCACACCCGCCGAGTCGTAGCCACGGTACTCAAGCGTCTCGAGCCCATAGAGCAGGAAGTCCACAGCCTGCTTCTGACCGGTATAACCAACTACGCCGCACATACTCACCCTCCCGATATCGAGGCTCAGATGCCGCCGCGCTCGCGGGGAGCGGGTCGCTGCCCCACCGACGCGGATGGCCACGATCGATTGACAGCCGCAATCGATCGATAGTTGCAATCGATTTGCAATTCTACCAGCGCATCCCACCTATACGCGCCACGCTTGCAAAAAGACACGCCAGCAGGACAAAAAGCAGCAAACGCAAACGCGCCGAGCAATCGGGCGGAGGGCCTAGGCACGAAACGGACGCGAGCCGCCCTCCCCCACGACGACCCGGCGCAAAGTGCCGCCGAGTGAACCACTAGAAGGGATTTTGCGGCTGGGTTCGCCGGGCAGCATGGGTTCGCGGCACTTGACTCGTAGTGCTTTGTGCCCAAGCCCACCTGGCGGAGACGCACCCCTGCGACGCACCCTGCAAGACTAGGCTAGCTACGCCTTGTGAGGCTCCAGCGCCGCAAGAACGATGTCGTTCGCCTGCGTGCAGAGCGAGTCGTCGGGAGCCTCGGCCAGCACGCGCACGAGCGGCTCAGTGCCACTGGCGCGCACGAGCACGCGACCATTGCCCTCGAGGAACTTCTCCGCCTCAGCGATCGCGGCCTTGACCGCGGGGTCCTCCATGGCGGCGTCGCGATCGGCAACGCGAACGTTCACGAGCTGCTGCGGGTAGAGCTTGACCGGACGCGTGAGCTCGGAGAGCTTCTCGCGCTCGGCACGCAGCACCTCCATGACGCGCAGGCTCGTCATGATGCCGTCGCCGGTCTTCTCGAGGTCGCCGAAGATGATGTGGCCCGACTGCTCGCCACCGAGGCTGTAGTCGTTCTCCCTCATGCAGGCGTAGACGTTCTTGTCGCCCACGGCGGTCGCCTCGTACTTGAGGCCGGCCTCCTCGAGCGCACGCGTGAAGCCGAAGTTGGACATGACGGTGGGGACGACGGTCTGCTTGGCGAGGCGCCCGTGCTTGTTGAGGTACATGCCGCAGACGTAGAGGATGAGGTCGCCGTCGACCACGTGGCCGCGCTCGTCGACGGCAAGGCAGCGATCTGCGTCGCCGTCGTAGGCGAAGCCCACGTCGAGGCCGTTCCTCACGACGAGGTCCTGCAGGCGCTCGATATGGGTGGAGCCGCAGTCGACGTTGATGTTGAAGCCGTTGGGGGCGTTGTTGATCACGTGCGTCTCGGCGCCCATGGCGTCGAACACCGGCTTGGCGACCGACGAGGCCGCGCCGTTGGCGCAGTCGAGGCCGACCTTCACGCCCTGCATCGAGAAGCCGCAGGAGGCGATGAGGTGGGCGATGTAGCGGTTGCGGCCCTGCATGTAGTCGACGGTGCAGCCGATGGCGTCCTCCGTGGCGAGAGGGACCTCCGTCTTGCCGTCTATGTAGTCCTCGATCTTCTCGAGGACGTCTTCGTCCATCTTGTAGCCCTCGGTGTTGACGAGCTTGATCCCGTTGTCGGTGTAGGGGTTGTGGGAGGCCGTGATCATGATGCCGCAGTCGAAGGCGCCCTCCGCCGTCTCGAAGGCGAGACCAGGCGTGGGAATGACGTGCAGCATGTACGCATCGGCACCCGATGCGACGAGCCCGGCGATGAGCGCACTTTCGAACATGTAGCTCGAGCGGCGCGTGTCCTTGCCGATGATGATGCGAGCCTTCTTGCCCTGGCGCGCGCCGTAGTACCAGCCCACGAAACGGCCGATCTTGAAAGCGTGGTCGACATCAAGGCCTTCGTTAGCCCTTCCGCGAAAGCCGTCGGTTCCAAAGTATTTCATGTCACTCCCCTTGGTTGCGGAAATACCGCCACGTGGATTCTAGGAACGCTACCGTTCACATGTTGACAGAAGGAGGGCCTGCCGAAAAGAATCGACAGGCCCTCCTGCAGGTATTCGTGCCCCAAAGGCCTTAGCGCTTGGAGAACTGCGGGCGCTTGCGAGCCTTCTTCAGGCCGTACTTCTTGCGCTCGACCGCGCGGGAGTCGCGCGTGAGGAAGCCGGCCTTCTTGAGGTCGGCGCGGTAGTCGCCGGCGTCGAGAAGAGCGCGGGCGATGCCGAGGCGAAGGGCGCCGGACTGGCCGGTGATGCCGCCGCCGTCGCAGTTGGCGAAGACGTCGAAGCGGTTGACCGTGTCGGTGACGCGGAAGGGTGCGAGTGCGTTGTCAATGAGCTGCTGACGGCCAAAGTAGTCGAGGGCGTCGCGGCCATTGATGGTGACCTTGCCGGTGCCGGGCATGAGGCGCACGCGAGCGGTTGCCTCCTTGCGACGGCCGGTGCCGGTGTAAACAACGGTGTTATCAGCCATCGGTTAAGCCTCCAGATCGATCTTGACGGGGTTCTGAGCGGCATGCGGGTGCTCGGGGCCAGCGTAGACCTTGAGCTTCATGCCCTGCTGACGACCAAGGGTCGTGTGGGGAAGCATGCCCTTGATGGCGTGCTCGACGACGCGCTCGGGGTGCTTCTCCATGGCCTCCCTGAAGGACTCGGTCTTGAGGCCGCCGAGGTAGCCAGAGTAACGCCAGTACTCCTTGTGGTCGGCCTTGGTGCCGGTAAGCTGGACCTTATCGGCGTTGACGACGACCACGAAGTCACCGGTGTCGGTGTTGGGCGTGTACTGCGGCTTGTTCTTGCCACGAAGAATCATGGCAGCCTTGGTTGCAAGGCGACCAAGAGTGGCGCCCTCGGCGTCGATGAGGACCCAGTTGCGCTGGACCTCACCCTTCTTGGCGAAATGAGTCGACTTGTTCACTTGACTCCTCCATGTACTTACGAATGAATCGCTTTTTCCTGTGAGATTACGGGGCTCAGTGGAAAAGCTGTAAAAGTATAGCGCACCGAGGCCAAAAAGGGCACGGTCACGGTTTCCACACACAAAAATGGGCGGCTCGCGAGCGACGCCCTATCTAGCGAGATATGCCCTGATCTCGTCGAGGTGCGCCTCGGCCTCGGCGCGCCCCTGCAGGTAGAGCGAGAGGCACTTCTCCCCGCTCGATCCGTTCGTGGCGACTTCCACCGGCTTGGGCGGCTCAAGGCAGACGATCTCGCCGCGCTCAGCCATCTCGTGCACCATCTTGCGACATGCGTTGTAGCGCGCGGAACGCGTCTCGAGGGCCTCAAGGTAGTAAGGGTAGCCGTCGTAGCGGTGCGACCGCAGCACCATGCGCTCGTTCGCCCCGCTCTTCTCATAGGTGGCGTCCTGGGTGAGGACCACCACGGCCTTTTCCGCCGGGACGTAGCCTTCGACTTCTAACGCGCCATCAAGACCCATAGCAACGCCAACGGGAATTGCGTCGGTCGTGCCACCATCGAGAAGGGCGCGCCCACCAAGCTCGACGATGCGCGAGACGAGCGGCATCGAGGCAGACGCGCGCACCATCTCCACGTCGTTGGGAAGGGACCTCACATGAAGGTACGCCGGCGTCCCGAACGTGACGTCGGACGCCACCGCGTACATCTGCGTGGGGTTGGCGTTGAAGGCCTCGGTGTCACAGGGGTCGAGAACGTCCTGGACCTCCCGATACATGAAATCCGCGCCGGCGATATCTCCCGTGGTGGCAAGCGACCACAGAGACATGAAGCGACGGTCGTCCCTGAAGGCGAGCATGATGCGCATGGTGCGCCCGATCTGGCGGCTCTTGAAGCTCGAGGCCGCGATGGCCCCAGCCGAGACGCCCCACACGCTCGAGAAGTCGTAGATTCCGTTTTCCATCAGGACGTCCACGGCACCGGCCGTGAACATCGACCTGAACCCGCCCCCCTCGAGGACAAGAGCATTGTTCGACATAGTTCCTCCCGCATTGTCTGACCAGCAAATGCCTTTATACCCCACATCGGCCCCAAGCGACTCGCGCAATCTCGCTCTTGGACGAACGTGCCCGTCCGTGTAAGGTGTAGGGGATTGCAAAAAGTGAAACCAAAGCACAAGACGACGATTGCCCCCAGCGGCGGGGGCGAAGGAAAGGACGTGCCCATGGAGAGGGAACAGGGTACCCCGCGGCGACTCATCGTGTGGCGCGGACTTATGGCAGACGACGATCGCGCGGTGCGCTGGACGGTCGTCGCGGTCCTGACGCTGCTCGCGGCCGCCATGGTCGCCACGCAGACGAACTACTTCGTCGTGGGTGACGCCCACCTCATCGCCGTGCTCGCCCCCATAGCGGCGTGCGCGCTGCTCGTCGGCCCCAAGGCGGCCGTCCTCGTTGGGGCGATTGCGGGAGCCGCCGAGTGGCTGCACGCCACGCTTCTGCCCCTCGACGCCTACGAGCAGTACTTCTCTACGCCCGTCAACTCGGTGCTGCTCTTCTCGGTCATCGGCCTCGCCATGGGGCTCATGTACGCGGGGGCGTCCAGGAGGGAGTACGACAAGAGGTGGAAGGGCGTCCTCTCCCTCGTCGTCGCATGCGCGTTGGGATCCGCCCTCTTTACCGTGCTCTTCACCACGTCAGCAAACATCATCAACTCCCTCGTGAACGTCGAGATCCCCAGCAAGATCCTAAGCGACCTCACGGGCAACAAGGAGCTCCTCTCGCAGGTGCTCGCCAACTTCGTGCTCATGGCGCTCATGGTGCTCGCGGTCGCGGCAATCTGGCAGAAAAGGTCGTCCACCGAGGCGGAGCGCACCCTGGCACACCGCTTCCAGGGCTGGCTCTTCGCCGTCATGTGCGCGGCATACCTGCTGTGCGCGGCAGGCACCTACACGGTGGTCTCCATCGTATGCCGAAACGCCGCCGAATCCCAGATGCAGGCGCAGATAGACTACCTTTCGGGCCAGCTTGCCGAGCGCGACGAGCTCATAGACGGCATCCAGCGCCGGGGAGACCTCACCAAGCAGAAGGCAGACGAGCTGCACGCGAGCACCGTCAGCGGTGTCGCGCTTGGCCTGCCTTTGGGCGAGCGGGGCGTGAGCGCCGTTGCCGAGGACAACGTCGTGGTCTCATCCAACGATGCCTCGCTGGTGGGCCGAAGCTTTACGGACGTGGTCGGCGCGGGCTTCGTGGGCGGGTTCGACTCGTCCATCTACAACGCCAAGCGCTCCTCCATGTGGCACATGAGCGGCGGCGAGCTGGGCTATCTGCGCGCCGCGGAGCTTGGCTACCTGCGCATATCGCGCCAGGGCTCCTACGAGATCATGGCGGCGATGCCCCAGTCGGAGGTGTACCAGTGGCGGCCCGTGATCGTAACGATCGTCTCGGCCGTGTTCCTCGCGCTCTTCGCCGCAGTGTACGCGCAGGCGTCGCTGCTGCTCAAGAACGTCGTCGTCCGCGACATCGACGAGACGAACAAGGTTCTCGGGCGCATCACGGAAGGCGAGCTCGACCAGAGCGTGAAGGTGCGCGACACGGTGGAGTTCGCGCGCCTCTCCGACGGCATCAACGCCACAGTGGGATCGCTGCGCGACGCCATCGCCGACGAGGCCGCGAGAAACGACCGCGACCTCGCCACGGCCAAGGCCATCCAGGAGTCGGCGCTGCCCAGGTCCTTCCCGCCCTTCCCCGAGGTGGACTCCTTCGACATCTACGCCTCAATGAACGCCGCGCGCGAGGTGGGCGGCGACTTCTACGACTTCTTCCTGCTCGACGACGATCGCGTGTGCCTCCTCATCGCGGACGTCTCCGGCAAGGGAATTCCCGCCTCGCTGTTCATGATGGCCGCGAAGACCGAGATCTCCAGCAACATCCGGGCGGGCATGGACCTCGGCATTGCCATGCAGACCGCCAACTGGCACCTGTGCCAGGGAAACGACGCCGGCATGTTCGTGACCGTGTGGGCGGCCGTGCTCGACTACGCCACGGGCGAGCTCACCTACGTGAACGCCGCGCACAACCCGCCGCTCCTGCGCCACGGCGGCAAATGGGAGTGGCTCAAGGAGCGCTGCGGCCTGTTCCTGGGCACCTTCGAGACGGCCAAGTACCGCGAGGAGCGCATCACGCTGGAGAAGGGAGACGAGCTCTTCCTCTACACCGACGGCGTCAACGAGGCCTTCTCCGTGACGGAGGAGCAGTACGGCGACGACCGGCTCGAGGAGTTCCTCTCCGCGCACGCGGACCTGCACCCGCACGCCCTCGTGGACGCGATGCGCTCCGAGCTTCGCGCTTGGGCCGAGGGCGCCGAGCAGTCCGACGACATCACGATGCTCTCGATCGAGTACGGCGCGCAACCCGAGGCCACCGGCACGATCACGCTCGACGCCACGACGGACAACCTGGGCGCTGCACTCGGCCTCGTGCGCAGCGAGCTGGCAAGTCGCTACTGCCCCATAACCGTGCAGCACAAGGTCGACATCGCGCTGGAGGAGCTGTTCGTGAACGTGTGCAGGCACGCGTACGCGGAGCAGGACGAGCCCGGAAAGGTGCAGGTGGACTACGTCTTCAACGCCAACCCCAACGCCATCACGGTGAGCCTCACCGACTGGGGCATGCCGTTCGACCCGCTCGCGCACAGCGACCCCACGGCACCGACGTCGGTCGCCACGGCGCAGATCGGCGGGCTTGGCATCCTCATGGTCAAGAAGAGCACCGACGACCTGAGCTACCTGCGCGACGGCGATGCCAACGTGGTGGTGTTCCGCTGCTCGTGGTAGGGGGCGTCCCTCTGGGGAGCGATCGCACGGGAAGGCCGACGTCGCGCTTTGCACGTGCTGGCGAACGTCCCTTCGCATAGCGAGAAGAAACGGGCCGGCGGAGATCAGCTCCGTCGGCCCGCGCCGTATGACATTCGAAAGGAACGCTCCCTCGGGCATCGCCGCGGCTAATTTAGCCCGACGCTAACACCACCCCCGCGCCTCGCGAGGCGGACGTCGGCCTAGCCCGCCGACAGCAGGCTGGAGACCTCGTTCAGCCTGTCGATCGTCTCGTGTATCTTGTCGGTCGTCTGCTGGCGCTGCTCGGGCGTGAGGCTGGGGTCCTTCTCCACCTTGTCCTGCACGTCGGCGAGGTCCACGGTGGTGGCCAACACCCCCACGAGCGCGGCCTCCCTCTCATCGGAGGCGACGTTCTCCGCGACGGCGACCTCCTCCTGCTGCACCTCGCCGGTGAGCGACTCGGGCGGGTCGACGATATAGAGCGACCAGAGGATGCCGCCGAAGATGGCGATCACCACGAAGGCGATGTTGACGATGTGCTCGGGCATACGGGCGATCCAGCGCTCCAACAGCGGGTAGATGAACCAGGTGATGACCGACGCCGCCACGCCGAAGCCGAGCGCGTTCTGCAGGCAGACCTGCCCCATGATGTTGCAGAACCCGTTGGAGTAGTCCCAGAGCTGGTGGTTGGAGTTGACGATCAGGCCCATGGAGAACTCGATGCAGGAACAGGTCAGCATGTTGGCCAAAAAGCTCAGCACATAGGGCACAAAGGGGTTGGAGAACTTCTTGTCCAACCACTCCTTGAGCGGGTAGAGGGCCAGGCCGATGATGACGACGGCCGCGCCCTCCATCGGGAACGGGTAGAGCCAGTCGCGCCACAGCATGGTGTTGGAGGGGTCGTACTTGCCCGAGACCAGTCCCAGGCGGATGAGCTGGCAGAAGCCGGCCTCCATCCAGTGGCCGAATACCGAGAAGATCACGAAGTACATGATCAGGTTGCGGAAGAACGCCCAGCTGCGACGGTCGATGACGAAGTCGTCCTTATTGTAGAAGCCCTGACCCCTGCCGAAGTCGTTCATGCAGACCACACGCACGCGCTTGGAGAGCGCGAAGTACCCGATGAGCACGAGGTAAAACAGCGAGTTGGAGACGAGCGTCAGCAGGTGTAGCTCACCTGCGGCCACCGCGGCCCCGACGTTGTAGGCGATTCCCATGCAGCCCACGGCTATCGTGAAGGGGCGCGCCACCTTGTAGCGGTTCATGATGAACCACAGCGCCACGCCCTCGAGGATGATCATCGCCCAGTCGAAGATCGTGCCGCTCGTATACTGGATGGAGTTGCGCGAGGTGACGAGCAGCCCCAGCAGCGTAGAGATGATGTGGAACGCGAAGGCGACCTGCACCGCGCGCATGAAGCCAAGCCGGTTAGGCGCGCTGAAGCGGATGGCGTCGTAGGCCTTGCGCGCGGCACGCGTGGCCGCGCGGTGGTCGGCGTTGGCCTTGCGGCGCGCCTCGCGCTCGCGTTGCCTAGCGGACTTCGTGCGCTCGCGATCGGAGTTGTGCACCGCGATCACGGTGATGCGAGCAGCGTCGTCGGCTAGCTCGTCAGATTCCATGGCCGTGCCCACCATGCGCACGGCCTCGCGCGCGTCCTCCTGTGCGCGCGCCGTGATAGTCGCGCGGTCGGCCTTGCCGGTGGAAAAGGCGCTGTCGATGGCGCGCTCGGCGTCCTCCAGCGAGCGCAGGCGCTCCTCGGCCGCAGTCGGCCCCTCCTCCTGGATCAGGTTGCGTCACCTTGTGACACGCCACACTCCTTCCGGAGCCGGTCGGACAGCCGGCCCCTCGACGCCCCTCGTCTGACGCAACTGGCGCCGTTGGTACTCGCAATAGGGATGGTCTGAGACGCGAGCCGAGAGAATTGTACAGAGAGACTCGTTCGCCCCGCGAGTCAAGGTTCGAGGCACAGCCGACCGAAATCAGCGCCGCAACCTGCGAGCGAACGTTAATCGCATGGATTATCTCGCAGTGTGCTACGCGGACAGCGAGCTCACGAGGCCGTCGAGCAGCGTCCTGAGATTCTGAGCCGCCTGCTTCATGCTCTCCCCTATCGACTCCTCGGAGAAGCCCTCTTCCTCCATGCCGGCGGCCATGTTCGAGATGCAGTTGATCGCGCAGACTTTCATCCCCATGTGACGCGCGGCGAGGACCTCGTCGGCCATGCTCATCGCGATCGTGTCAGCGCCGAGCGACCGATACATCGCGATCTCCGCGGGCGTCTCGTATTGCGGCCCCGTCACCTCGATGTACACGCCGCTATGCACGGGGATGCCCTTCTCGCCGCCAACCCTCAGCACGGTGTCCTGCAGCTCTTGGTCAAATGCGCCCGTCATGCCGACAAACCGGTCCCCCAGCTCGTCGATGTTCTGCCCGATGAGAGGAGACGGGATGAAGGAGGAGATCTGGTCCCTCACGCAGACGAACTCCCCGACCCGAAACTCCGGGTTCATCGAACCGACGGCGTTGGTGAGGATGGCCGTGTTCGCACCGAGCTTGTGGAGGACCCGCATGGGCAGAACGACCTCCTCCATGGAGTAGCCCTCGTAGTAGTGGATTCTGCCCTGCATGACGGCCAGCCTGTGGCCGTGGTACTCGGCCAAGACGAGGTTGCCCGCATGCTCCGGTGCGGTCGACGCCGGCCAGCCCTCGATGTCCGCGTAGGGGATGGTCGCCTTCACGTCGAGGTCGTCGACGAAGCCGCCGAGGCCGGTCCCGAGGACGACCACGACCTCGGGCTTGAAGTCGGAGATGGCCCTGATCTGGTTCGCACAGCTCTCGAGGCGTTCGCGGTAGGTCTGCTCGGATGCCGTCTGCGCACCAGAAGCCTGCGCGGTAGAGGCCTGCGCTCCGGAGACCTGCTCTTTCTTCTCGGCAGCGGGGACCGCGCATCCGACAAGGGCAACAAGGAGCGCCGCCGCAACGCAGGCCGCCAAAACGGACAGGGATCTTCTCATGGGGACACCTCTTTCATACTGGGTCGAGCATCAATCACCGTAGCTCAACAACGCAGTCCACGATTCTATCTCATGCCATTCGTCCGGTCCAAGAGAGAGCGCCCCTCCCGCGGAGACAAAGCCGTGCTATAAAGAACGCCCATTCATCAAGTATTGGATGAATGGACTTACGGCGCTGGATCAGTGGCGCAACGACAGAAAGGAACCAGAAGTGAAGATCACGACGTTCAACCCCCTCATCGCTACCAAGGACCCGGAGCCCACCATTCAGCTGTTTGAGGCATTGGGCTTCGAGAGGCATCACGAAAAGGAGGGCATTGGCGAGAATAGCGTCACGGATGTCCGAATGAAGAATGCTGACGGGTTCTACGTGGACGTCACGCAAGGTGACGGAGAGTGGACAATGATCCGCATGAACGTGGACAATATCGAGGAGGCAGTCGAGCTCCTGACGGCGCATGGGTTCAGAAGGCCGATGCACAAGGCTGCCAGCGAAACGATTGACACGGAGTCGTCCAAGATTGCAGTGATGGTGTCCCCCTCCGGCTTCATCATCTCGGTTTCCGAGCACATCAAGAAGAACGCCTAGCCAAGCACCTCTCCGAACACCTATAGAAGAGCGGCTAAACAGAAGCGTGCGCCCCGAACGGAGCGCACGCTTTCATGTTGCGGGCCGGATGCGCGATTGGGATGTCACCATAGGGACAGACGCACCGTTGGCGGCCGTGGCATTTCTCGGGCCCGCTTGCGAGCGGACAATGTCGTTAATCGTGATCCTTGATGTGGTGGCAGAGGTGGATGGTAAATCCGGAGGGCGAGACCAGCCCCGCGTTGTTGTTGGTCCTGGTGTCAACCGTGCCCGTTGGATCCTTGAAGCCCTTTGCGATCAGCATGTTATATGCTTCCTCAAAGTCGTCCACGTTCACGCGAATGAGCACCTTGTCCTGCTCGACCGAATCGTTCTGCGACACGTCCACGTAAAAGCCGTTCTCGTCTTTCATTCGGATGCCGCTGACGTCCTTGCCCTCCGAGTTCACCGCACGGCCTTGATGGCGCCTCTTGAAGCCGAGCTCCTCAAAAAGCTCAACCACAGCGTCCGCGTTCTTGGTGAGAATCACGGGGTTGAAAGTTGTGATCTTCATATCCGTCCCTTCTGAGAACCGTCTGTCACGCCGCCCTTGCGCAGCGACAAGGACAGGTTTTAATATACGACATCGAACGACTCTCGAAAGGAGCAGCGAGAAAAAAGGGCGGGCACCACATGATGGGTGCTCGCCCTTGTTGCGTATGGTGGAGGCGCGGAGAATCGAACTCCGGTCCAAAGCAGAACCCTGGCAGGTGTCTCCAAGCTCAGTCGCCAGTTGAATCTCGGGCACGTCGCACCTCGCGACCCGCGCTCGGCGCCCCAGCTGGTTCGGTCTTATCCTTCGGCATACCAACCACGTCCGAAGGAGCATCTCCCTGAAATGACGTCACCACGGAGACGGGAGCGATCCCCGCTTAGACGCGCCGGCTTATCTTATGCGGCGAGAGGCATAGCCTCAAAAGAGTTGTTGTTGTCAATTAAATTTGACGGTACCCCTGTTTTACGTGGCGAGGAGACCACGGCTTGCTGCCCACCTCAGCACTACCCTGTCGAAACCAGTCGCCCCCATGAGGTTGTGGGGCCCACTGCCACCATGCGAATGTCAAGATACGGCCGCCTGAGATGCGGCCCCACGCAAGGGGCGCATTTTTGCGGCGTAGGTAGTGTACCCATCTGAGACAAGAAATTCCATACGCGGAAGAATTCCGTCGCTACATTCACCTGCCGCGACGCCTGCGCTCGCGCAGGTAGCGCCTCTCGGCAGCTGCCGCGGTGTTTCGCTCGCGGTCCCAGAACATGATGAGGAAGGCGACGAGCAGCATGGCCGCGCTCACGAGCATGGCGTGGACCCCAAGCGCCGATACCAGGCGCGAGCCCACCACGGCCCCGCACACGAAGCAGAAGATCGTCCCAAAATGGAGCGCCATTCCCTCGAGGTGTCGCGGATCACGCCTCACGATGTAGTCGATGAGCTCTTGCGTGCCCGAGCGCATGTTGCCCATGCACATGGTCGTGGCAAAGGGCCTGCCGTGCAGCTTTCTAAAGCTCTGCACCTGAATGCCGCAGGCGAGCGACGTCAGGCAGTTGGCAACGCGATCAAGGCCCTCGGGGACGAACGCGACGGCAACGAGCAGAGCAATCTCGAGCAGGAGGCAGGACTGGCGCCAATGCGCCGTGAGGTTGCGCGAGCGAATACACACGACGCGCGCGACCACGACGCCGGCGGCAAAGCAGAGGATCGGTATCGCATACTGAGACACACGCGACCAGTTGCCGTCCGCAACGCTCAGGCCAAGCAGAAGCATGTTGCCCGTCTGCGCGTTGGCAAACACCTGCCCGCGCGCGAGATACGAGTAGGCATCCATGAAGCCGCCCGAAAGGGCAAGCAGAATCGCCAGCTCGACGGATTCCGATGTCTGCTCTGCACGACGGATGCCCACGCTTGCCCTCCAACAAAGAAGCCGCCACGACTATTGTACGTCGCAGCGGCCACTAATGCGGTCGCGCTTGGGCGCCAGTAAAGGCCAGCGGGGCACAACGGGCGCGCCGTCTGGCCGTTGGGCTTGTGCTACTCCTCGACCAGCTCGAACTGGTCGGGACCAACGCCGCACACGGGGCAGACGAAGTCCTCGGGGAGCTCCGGGGTGTCAACCTCGACCTCGTAGCCGCAGACGACGCACACGAACTTGTACTTCTTTCCCTCTTCAGCCATTGTGGCCTCCCTCTCCTAGGTGACGTCGCGCGCGAGGCGCGCCTTCCAACACATGATATGGCTTTTACCCGACGTAGGACGATGCCTTCGGCGGGGTCTTCCCCTTGAGCACCGAGTGGTAGTAGGCATAGGTGAGCGGCTCCGCATCCGAGAGGACCTCCGCGTCGGCCACCTCGCCCACGAACACCATGTGCGTGCCGACGTCGAGGCGCTGGACCACGCGACAGGCTAGCACCGCGGCGGCACACTTCTCCTCATAGGGATCGCCCAGCACGGTGCGCTTGGTGTCTGGGTCGGGATACTTGTCGAAGTCCGCCCCCGTGCGGAAGCCGAAACGGCCGATGTAGGGCATGTCCGCCTCCTGGGTGAGCGGCGCGAGCGCGAAGTGGCCCGCCGCGTCGATCACGCCCTCGGTGTAGTTCTCCTTGTTCACGGCAACCATCACCTGCAGAGGCGCACTCGTAAGCTGAAGGCCCGTGTTGATCACGCACCCGCTCTTGCGCGTGCCGTCGTCGGCGGAGACGACGTACAGCCCGCTCGAAAACTTGTACAGGGCACTCTTGTCCATGGCACTCCCCTTCCCTTCGGGACCGTTCCACCCACAATAAGGGGTGAAACGAGGGCGCGCGCCCATAGTCCGCCGCGCGGGGCGAAACCTTCGGCGAGGGTCGCCCGTCGCCGGGCAGGGGGGCTATTGGCTGCGCTCCTTGAGGGCGCGCTGCACCTCGCGGTCGGTCTGGCGCTTCTTGAGGTCGGCGCGCTTGTCGTAGAGCTTCTTGCCGCGGCCGAGGCCGAGCAGCACCTTCACGCGGTTGTGCTCGTCGAAGTAGATCTCCAGCGCAACGAGGGCGAGCCCCTTGTTGCGAAGCTTCCCCTCGAGCGTGTCGATCTGGCGGCGGTGCAGAAGGAGCTTGCGCCTGCGGTCGGGATCGACGTTCCAGACGTTGCCATGCGAGTAGGGGTGGATGTGCGCGTTGAGCAGCCACACCTCGCCGTCCCTCACGACGCAGAACGCGTCCGTGATCTGCGCCGAGCGCTCGCGTATGCTCTTCACCTCGGTGCCCGTGAGCACGATGCCGGCTTCGAAGGTCTCCAGGATCTCGTACTCGTGGCGCGCGGTGCGGTTTTTCGCGATGAGCTTCTTCTCGCGCTTAGGCATCGGCGTCACCGCCCTTGGTCGAGGGGTCGCCCTCGGCGGAGACTCCTTCGGCAACGCCTTCGGTAGCGGCGTCTTCGCTTGCGTCCCCCTCGCGGATAAGGGCGAGCAGTGCCTTGCAGGTCTGTTCGCCCACAAGGTCGCGCGCGCGAATCGTGAGGTCCGTGGCGACATCGCGCTGCCCCAGCGCCGCGGCGTCGCTCGCGCACATGAGCAGGCACACGGCAACCTCGGCGTTGGCTCCGTCGGGCAGGCCCTCCTGGGCGAGAAGGTCGCGGGCCTCGTCGTCGGAGACCGAGTCTGGGTCGTGGTCAGACTCAGCCGCAAGCTCGAGCGCCGCGTCCAACTGGGAGTCGGAGAGCCCGAAGCGCCGCGCCGCCCTCAGGGCCGCGGCCGCGCAGTCGGGCTTCTCCGCCACCTGGAAGTACTCGGAGAAGTTCACGAACGCGCGCACGAGGTGCCGCGCATCGCTCGCACGCGCGAACACGGAGAAGCTCAGAGCAAGATACTCGTTCGGGTCGCCCGCGATGCGATAGAGGTCCGCGAGGTTCAGGCGGTACTCGCAGCCCATGGGGTTCCAGCGGACGGCCTGGCGCAGCGCCTCCATCGCCGTGTCGTAGTCGCCGTTCCTGACGGCGGCCAGCGCGAGGTCGTTGTAGAGCCTGTCGAGCGGCTCGCCCACGTCGCGCAGCTCGCGCGGGTCGCCCTCCACGCGCCGGTAGGCAAGGCGCTCGAAGATCGTGGGAAAGCTGAACCACTGGACCTCCGAGGTCGTGTGGCAGTTGCGGTCCACGTACTCCTCGGCATCCTCTGCAAGACGCGCAAGATAGTCCTGCGCCTCGTCGGTTTGGCCCTCGATGAGCAGGGCCTCGGCATGGGCCAGCTCGTCGAGCAGGTTCATCTCGTTCATGTGAGTCGCTTCTCCTTTGGCGACCCCGCCCAGAGGCGCGGCCGCGTCGCGTTTCATCGTAGTCTAGCCTACCCAGTCGTGCCTCGCTCGATGCATGCGACGACGGGCGCGCCGAGTCAGTCGCCGTCGTCCGCCTGCGTCGGTCGTCACGCGTCAGGCCTTGCCCGCGTCAGGCCTTGCCCGCGTCAGGCCTTGCCCGCCAGTGCGAAGTCAATCTGCCCGCGCGCGGGGCTTGCACCCACCACTGTCACGGCTACGCGCTTGCCCGGCCTCCATGTCTTGCCGCTCTCCTCGCCCGTGAGGCAGAAGCGCTTCTCGTCGAAGTAGAACCACTCGTCCCCCAGCTCGCGCACGGGAAGCAGTCCCTCGGCGTAGGTGTCGTCGAGCATGACGAAGAGCCCGTAGCGCTCGCAGTCCACGACGATTCCCGAGAAGCTCTCTCCGATGCGCGACTGGTAGAGCTCTGCCATCTTCACCTTCTGCGTCTCTCGGGACGCGCGCTCCGCCAGGCGCTCCATCTCCGACGAGGTGCGGCAGAGCTGGGGCAGCGCCTTCGCGATGGCCCCCTGCTCCCGCCCGTGCGCGCGGCCCTCGAGCTGCGCGCGCAGCGCCCGGTGCACGATGAGGTCGGGATAGCGCCTGATGGGCGAGGTGAAGTGGCAGTACGCCTTCGCGCCGAGGGCATAGTGACCCTCGTTGTGGGGCAGGTAGACCGCCCGCTTCTGCGCACGCAGCAGCACCGAGTTCACGAGAAACTCCCCCGTCTGGCCGCGCGCGTCGGAAAGCGCCGCACGAATGGCGAAGGGATCGCCGGCCACTATCGCATCCGCACGGCCGCCTCCGGCGACCCCCTGCTCGCGCAGGATGGGCAGGGTCTCCGCAAGGTCGTCGGGCGAGGGGCGCTCGTGGACGCGAAACGCCGCCGGCGCGTCGGCCTGCGCGAGAAGTGCCGCCACCGTCTCGTTGGCAACGAGCATCGCCTCCTCAATCAGGCTCGTCGCCCGCGTTCGCTCGCGAACGAGCACGCCCGTCGGCGAGCCGCTCTCGTCAAGGAGGACCTTGGTCTCCTTGGTCTCGAAGTCGATCGCGCCGCGGCGCATGCGCACGGCGCGCCTGAGGCCGGCAATCTCGTCGAGCACGCGCAGGGACTCGGCAACGCGGTCGCGGGGGCCCTCCTCGCAGGATAGGTCGCAGGGCTCCACGGCGCCGGACAGGAGTCGGTCGACCGTGTCGTAGTCGAGCCTGGCCCGCGAGCGAATGACGGCGGGAAACGCCTCCGCAGAGCGCACCTCCCCAGCCGCATCGAGGCGCATGACCACGCTCATCGTCAGGCGGTCCTCGCCCGGGCGGAGCGAGCAGAGGTCGTTGCTAAGGCGCTCGGGAAGCATGGGCAGCACGCGGTCGACCAGGTAGACCGAGCAGGCGCGGCGCTTGGCCTCGTTGTCGATCGGGGTGTCCCAGGCCACGTAGTGCGAGACATCGGCAATGTGGACCTCGAGCTCGAATCCATCGTCCAGACGCCGTGCCGCCACGGCGTCGTCGAAGTCGCGCGCGTCCGTGGGATCGACCGTCACGGCACACGACGAGCGCATGTCTCGCCGAAGGGGGTCGCCGAGAAGCGCGTCCCCCACGTCCTCGCTCATCCCTTCCGCCTGGGCGATCGCGGCCTCGGGAAAGGCGGTCGCAAGGCCCAGCGACGCGATCACGGACTCGACGTTGAGGTCGAGCTCGTCGGCAGAGCCCCTGCGGCTCTCGATGGTGACGATGCCCGCCCCGTGGCGCGTCGGGTACTCGAGGATGCGCGCCACGACGACGTCGCCGTCGGACACGCCCAGCTCCTTCGGGCTCTGGTCGTCGGGCACGACGAAGAAATCCCTGCGCATGCGTCCGTCGAGCGGCACGACCACGCCTAGGGGCTCAGCCCACTCGAACGTACCGACGAAGGACGACGTGGCCCGCTCGAGGACCGTCTGAACGAACGCCACGCGCGCGCCGTTGCGCGAAAGAACGGTGGCGCGCACCTCGTCGCCGTCCATCGCCTCGCGGATGCCGCCCCTGGCCACAGGAAACGTCCCCTCGGCGGTCGTGATGTCGGCCACGCCCGGCCGATGGATCCGGATGGTCCCCGTCAGGACGGGGAGTGGCTTTCGCGTGTTCGCGTGAGGGCCGCGTCGATGGCCGCCGCCACGGGCATGCTTCTTTCCCACAAGAGCTCCTATCTGCGAGAAGGGCGGCGCAACCGTATGGCCGCGCCGCCCTTGGCTTCGTGTGTCACCCGTCCGGTTCTAGACCTTGAGGTAGCGCCTCATCGCGATCATGGAGCCGAAGAATCCGAGCAGCATGCCTATCACGACAAGCGAGAAGTACGTGAGCAGCAGCGTGTTGAGCGGCATCTGGAACGCGAGGAACTGGAGGCTGCTCTGGATCCTCGGAAGGACTATCGCCATGCCGACGTTGAGCACGATCACAGCGAGGATGGAGCCGATGAGCGCCTCGAGCAGGCCCTCGGTCATGAACGGCCCGCGGATGAAGCTGTTGGAGGCGCCGACGAGACGCATGATGGCAATCTCGCGGCGGCGAGCTGCGATGGCCAGGCGAATCGTGTTGTTGATGAAGACGAACGCGATGAACGCCAGGAGCCCGACGAGCACGATCACGCCGACGCGCAGCACGGACGTGACGCTGAAGAGTCTTTCGACCGTCTCGCGACCGTACTGGACCGACGCGGTAGGATCGTTCGGGTCGTCCGCGACGGAGGCAAAGTCGGAGTCGCCAATCAGTTTGTTGGCAACCGACTCGACGCTCTTCGGGTCGGAAAGATTGATGACGAGCGAGGCGGGAACGGGGTTCTCGCCGTCAAGGGCGGCGACGGCATCCGCGGCATTGCGGTTGCTCATGGTCTCCTTGTACTCCTTGAGGGCCTCGTCCTTGCTCTTGTAGGTGACGCTCTCGACGTTCTCCCAGCCCTTGACCTTCGCCTGAAGGGCGTCGACGCTCTCCTGCTTGGCGTTATCGGAAAGGAAGGCCTGAATCGTGACGCGATCCTCGACGTTGCCGACGATGTTCGCAAGCATGACGGATCCGATCACGAACAGTCCGATCACGAAAAGCGAAAGGAAGATGGTAACGATTGCGCCGAGGACCGTGGACCAGTTCCTGCGGAAATGGCGGCCGGCCTCGCGAAGCGAGTAGCCGATGTTAGATGGCACCATAGTAACCGTACCCTCCCCTCTCCTGGTCGCGCACGATGTGCCCGGCCTCCAGCGCGATGACGCGCTTGCGCATGGAGTCGACCATCTCGCGGTCGTGGGTAGCCATGACCACGGTCGTGCCCGTACGGTTGATGCGATCGAGCAGCCTCATGATGCCGAGCGAGATTGCGGGGTCGAGATTTCCCGTAGGCTCGTCGCACACCAGAAGCGGCGGACGGTTGACCATCGCTCGCGCGACGGAGACGCGCTGCTGCTCACCGCCGGAGAGCTGATCGGGATAGTTGTCCATCTTCTCGGCAAGGCCGACGAGACGCAGCGTCTCGGGAACCTGCGCCTTGATGACGGCACGGGGCTTGCCGATGCATTCGAGCGCGAAGGCCACGTTCTCATACACCGTCTTGTCGGGCAGAAGCTTGAAGTCCTGGTAGACCGTGCCAATCTGGCGACGAAGGTAAGGGACCTTCCTGTTGCGAAGCTTCGTCAGCTCCTGGCCGGCGACGATGACCTGGCCGCTCGTCGCGCGAAGCTCGCGCGTGAGGAGCCTGAGGAACGTCGACTTGCCCGATCCGGAGTGCCCCACCACGAAGACAAACTCACCGGGGTAGATGTCGAGGCTGACGTCCTCGAGGGCGGGCTTGTTAGGTTGGGCCGGATAGATGAGTGTTGCGTTTCTGAGCGAGATGGTCGGCTTTCCCGTGTGCGGGATGGGCGCCGCGCCATCGTTTTGCAGGGGGGCGAACACGCTCGTGTAGCCCGGCTGCGCCGTCAGGTCACTAGACCCCGACGCCTCCGAGACGACCATGGATGCCGGCTGGGCCTGCGGTTGCGGCTCCTCCTCATACTGAGCCGCGCCTTGGTACCCATCGGCAACTGGTGCTCCCGCCGGTTCGGAAGGCTCAGGCACCGTGAAGTGATCGGCGCTGTAAGAGCTTCCGTTCGGTTCCTCGGTCGGTGCGCCAGCGCTATAGTCGGGCGCGTTGACAGCCGAGCCTATGTCCTGCGGAGTCACCGGGTCTTGGAACGTCTGCTCCTCACCCTCCTGCCGCTCGCTGCTGCGAAAGTGGTTGGCCACAAAAGCTCCTTCTTCTACAAAAAGCGAAATTGACAGTATCCATACATGATACACATGGCGCAGGAATCTGCACTAGCGCCGCGCTCATACGCACAGAGAAACCAAAGGTAGGAAAAGGGCGCGATCAACTCCTGACCGCGCCCCACTCTGGCAATTGCGAGAAATCGCCCTTCGGTAGGGAGGTTAGCCCTCGACAACCTTCTTCCAGTCTGCCGCGAACTTCTCGAGGCCCTGGTCGGTGAGCGGGTGGTGCACGCAGTTCTTGAGTGCGCCGAAGGGAACCGTAGCGATGTCGGCGCCCATGAGGGCCGCCTGGGTCACGTGGTTGGGGGTACGCACGGAGGCGGTGATGATCTCGGGGCCGCCCTCGGCGTCCCAGTAGCCGTAGTCGTAGTTCTGGACGGCGTTCACGACGGTCTCGAGCTGGGCGAGTCCGTCGTCTCCGATGTCATCGAAGCGGCCGACGAAGGGCGAGATGTAACGAGCGCCGGCGCGAGCGGCGAGAAGCGCCTGCGGAGCGGAGAAGACGAGCGTCATGTTGACGCGAACGCCCTCGGCGGCAAGCGCGTGGCACGCGGGAAGGCTCTCTTCGCAAATCGGAAGCTTGACCACGATGTTGGGAGCGAGTGCGGCGAGCCTCTTGCCCTCGGCGATCATCTCCTCGGTCGTCTCGGCGGTGGACTCGGCAGAGACGGGCAGGCCATCGCAGATCTCGCAGATCTTGACCATGTGGTCCTCGAAATCGGCCAGCTTACCGCCGGTCTTGGCATAGAGGCTCGGGTTGGTCGTGACGCCCGAAAGCACGCCCCAGCTTGCGGCCTCGCGAATTTCGTCGAGATCGGCAGTGTCGATAAAGAACTTCATGCGCTCCCCCTTCGGTGGAAACTGATGCTACATGCGTTGGCCCAACGAGCGGCGCCCGTCGAACCCCATAGTGCCTACCATATCGCTAATTGACCAGAAACCGCAATCCTTTTCTGCATACGTCCCCCTGTTCGGGGCGGGCGTTGGAGACGGCGAGACGAACGCGCATCGCCGCCGCACAGCAACGCGCTCCGGCACAAAATGAGGTCGAGCGAGCGCGACGAGTGAGCGGTCGGAGATCTCGGTCGATGACACGTCTGGACCGTTCGGATAGCCACCGGCCGCGCCATGCGCCGGGCTCTCGGCCCGGCAGCTGCACTCGGGGCGGTTTTGCGCCGAGGCACCATGCCAGGCAAATCAACCAGAAGTTTTGTAGAGACAAAAGGCCGGACGAAGAACGTCCGGCCAAGAAGCACCATATGTGCCGGAGCCGTTGCTCGCCCGCGCCACTTGTAAACGCGCGGGCGATCGCAGTGGCGGCGTCAGCGACGTGCGCGGGCTACTCGCCCTTGACGGAGGCGAGGAACTCCTCGAGCTGCTCCTTGATCTCCTTCTTGTCGACGATGTTGCGAATCGATGCGACGTGAGCGATCTTAGCATCCTCGCGAAGCTCCTCGGCAAGATCGGACATGGTGATCACGAGGTCGCCGTCAAAATTCATAAGCGCGTCGAGGTTACCCTGCTCGCAGGTGATGGGGTAGCCCTCCTCGTTGATGACCTGGTCACACTTGACCTTAAGCATCGCGGAGGAACCCATGCCAGCGCGGCAGCAGACGAGAGCACGATACGTTTCAGACATTACAGACTCCTTTCGATGTTGCGGATAGCGTCCACAACTTCCTTTGGCGACGAAGCGCTATCTAGAGCGGAGAAGAACCGCTCGTCTGACAGTAGCTCAACGAGCTCGGCGAGAACTTGGAGGTGTCCATCCGAGCTCGTGGCACTCAGGGGAAAGAGGTACTTCACGGGGTCGTTGTCCTTGGCCCCGAAGACAACGGGGTCCTTGAGAACACACACGCCGAGCGCCGCCCTGTGCGCACCCGACTCCGGGCGGGCATGGGGAAGCGCAACGTGCTTGGTTACGACGAAATAGGGGCCATACTCCTCTGCGCCGCGAATGGCGTCGTCGACATAAGACTCGGAAACTGCGCCCTGGGCGACGAGAGGCGCCATGGACTTGCGCACGGCATCACGCCAGTCGGCGGCCTCGACTCCGACGCAGACGCACTCGCCGTCGAGAAGATCGCTCAGCATAGCCCCACCCCTTTGGCATCGACATCAT
This sequence comes from Olsenella sp., assembly GCA_017941585.1. Lineage (GTDB taxonomy): Bacteria > Actinomycetota > Coriobacteriia > Coriobacteriales > Atopobiaceae > Olsenella_J. The sequence continues at coordinate 33,926 of JAGAWD010000174.1, forward strand.
TCGGCTCACGCAAAAAGCGATTTGCATGGCATCGCAAACCAATGTGCAGCTATAGGATGAATCTCATTGTGCCCAGAGTGAACGAGATGTAAAAAAGCCTCATAACGTCTACGAAAATCACTCATTTTTGTTTAGATTGACCACGTTATAGAGGCCAAGTTGCATACGTCATAACCAGCTCGAATAGAGGCAATCGAGGGTTAGATGGATCCTATTCGCCCAAAGCCCTCGCCAAAGGCCTCGTGCACGTCCGAGACGATCATGATCGCGTCAGGGTCGACCTCCGCCACGATTGCCTTAAGCCGCGTGGCCTCAGCGCGGCCCAACACGCACATCAGCATGGGACGCTCCTTGCCGCTCCACACGCCCCTTGCCTGAAGCTCGGTACAGCCGCGTCCCATCTTGTAAAGAATCTCGTTGGCGATTTCCGCATGCATGTCCGAAACTATGTATGCAACACGTGCCGTACGAGGGCCGTCGACCACCATGTCAATCACTATTCCGCTGATGTACAAGGCGATGCCCGCGTACAGGGCGTTACCGAGCGAGAACACCGGAATAGAGGCCAAGACGATCGCGCCATCGATCAGGATACTCAACGTGCCCAGCGGAAGGCCTGTCGGCCTTGCAAGCAGCTGGGCGATGATGTCGGTCCCGCCCGTGTTGCCACCCGAAAGAAAGACCAGCCCTATTCCCACACCGACAAGCACGCCACCCCAGACGGCAGATATCAGAAGGTCGCCCTGAGCGGGAACCGGCACGATGGGGGCAAGCAGGTCAGTAAAGACACCAGACACAATAATCCCCGCAATGCTACGCGCCACGTATCTCCCGTCGCGCGTCCTGAGGACCACGTAGCCCAGGAGCAAGACGTTGACGGCGATCGTCTGAATGCCGACCGGCAGCGTCAGGCCAGCACGCGACGCAAGGGCGGAGGAGATAGTCGCAAGGCCCGTGATTCCGCCGGCCGCCAAGCCGTTGGGAACCTCGAAGCAGTCCAGCCCAAGGGCGTAGACAAACGAGCCTAGTGCGATGAGGAAGCCCTCCTTCGCGATTCGTCGCCAGTCATGGTTCCGTTCGCGAATCTGCCCCCGCCCGCGGCGGTGATCGAGACGCTGCACCTATGCCTTCCCCTCGCCGACGCTCCATCGATGGTATGCAATCACAAAGGAGTCAAGGTCCCCGTCCTTGAGGACGGCGTCGACGTTGCCCGTCTCGAGTCCCGTGCGCGTGTCCTTGACAAGCTGAAAAGGATACAGGACGTAGTTCCTGATTTGGTTTCCAAAGGAGATGTCGTGCTTGGGGCCACGCAGCTCTTCGAGCTCAGCCTCTCGTCTCTCACGCTCCATCTCAAAGAGGCGGCTCTTGAGAATCTGCATGGCAGCCGCCTTGTTCTGAAGCTGGCTTCGCTCGTTCTGGCAGGTGACGACCGTTCCGGTTGGCAGATGCGTGATGCGAACGGCAGAGTCGGTCGTGTTAACGCCCTGCCCACCAGGGCCAGAGGCATGATACACGTCTATCCGCAGATCGTTCTGGTCGATCTCGACCTCTATGTCGTCAGGGAGGACGGGCAGCACCTCGACGCCGGCAAACGTCGTCTGCCTCCGCTTCTTGGCGTCCGTCGGCGAGATGCGCACAAGTCGGTGAACACCCTGCTCGGCCCTAAGCATGCCGTAGGCGTTCTTGCCCGAGACGGTAAACGTCGCGCGGTCAAGACCGATGACCTCGGCGGGAGGAGCGTCGTTCACGTCGACCTTCCAACCCCTTCGCTCACAGTAGCGCTGATACATGTGGAAGAGCATCTCGCACCAGTCCTGCGCCTCAAGGCCACCCTGCCCAGGCGTGATGGTCACGATGGCGTCGCCGTGGTCGAGGTCGTCGGTAAACCAGCTTGAGAGCTCGAGTTCCCCCAGATCACGCACGAGCGCGTCACGAGTGCGCGCCGCCTCCTCGAGAAGGGACTCGTCACCCGTCTCCTCACCCAACTCGAAGGCGGCCTCGACGTCGTCGAGCTTTGAGCGCGCGGCGTCGATACTCTCCACGTCCTCTCTGGCGCGTGTGAGCCGTGTCATGGTCTTGCTCGCAAGGTCAGCATCGTCCCAGAACCCGGCGGCGGCGCTTTCAGCCTCGAGACGAGACACCTCCTCACGGCGGTCTTCTATATGCAAGTATCCTTCGACGTCATCGAGACGCTTACCGAGCGCCTCGATGTCCGACCTGGAAATCTCAGCCATCCTACCTGTTCCTACCGTGGCAGTTCTTGAACTTCTTGCCGCTACCGCACGGACAGGGGTCGTTTCTGCCCACACCAACGTACGGATCGGGGTCATCGGACTTACGATACGTGGAAGGCTTTGCGGGCGCGGGGTTCCTACCGGACGTCTGCGGCGCGCGAGAAACGCGAGCCTGCTGCCTCGCGACACTCTGCGTCTGGTCGCCGTCGACCTCAGCTGGGCCAGAGTACTTGGCGCCACGCAGCTCGGCGACCTCCTCGTCATCCTGCGGCTGCGGAGGGGCAACGGCTATCTCGATGCGGAGTATGGTCTGAAGGAAGTCCTCGTACATCGTATTGACCAGCTCTGTGAAGGCGGCGTAGGCCTCGGTCTTGTACTCGACCAGGGGGTCACGCTGACCGAACCCACGCAGTCCGATACCAGTCTTGAGGTAGTCCATCTCCTGCAAGTAGCTCATCCAACGGGTGTCGATGACGCGCAGCATGACCTGCGTGGAGAGCTCGTGCATGATCTCGTCGGAGAGCCGCTCCGACTTCTCGCGATAACACCTGGTAACAAACTCGTTCACGGACTCCACGATATCGTCGTGGCCGGCATCCTCCGCAAACTCCGGCAGGTCGCTCCTGCCCGTAAGGTCGGCGACCCACTTCCTGAGCCCCGAGACATCCCACTCATCGGGATCGATTCCCTCAGAGCAGTACTCGCTCACTCTGCGCTCGACCGTATCGGCCGTGACGCCCTCGATGTGGTCGACGAGATCCTTGCCGTCAAGAATCTTGTTCCGCTCCTCGTAGATGACCTGACGCTGCTTGTTCATGACGTCGTCGTAGTCGAGAACGTTCTTTCGCATCGCGAAGTTGATCTCCTCGACCTTGTGCTGCGCGCTCTCTACCGCCTTGGTGACCATCTTGGCCTGAATCGGCATGTCGGCCGGCATGTCGTACCTGACCATCATCTGGGCGATTTTGTCCATCCTGTCGCCACCAAAGAGACGCATGAGATCATCGTCAAGCGAGAGGTAGAACTGGGTCTCGCCGGGATCACCCTGACGACCGGAGCGGCCTCGGAGCTGGTTGTCGATGCGGCGGCTCTCGTGACGCTCGGTGCCAATGACGCAGAGGCCGCCGGCATCGATGACATGCTCCTTCTCCACCGCACAGACCTCCTGCGCCTTCGCGAGGTAGGATTCGCGCTGCTCCTTGGTGACCTCCTCGAGTTCGAGGCCGTCGGCGAGCATGAAGTCGTTGGCAAGAACGTCAGGGTTGCCGCCGAGAAGGATGTCGGTTCCACGACCGGCCATGTTGGTGGCAATCGTGACCGCGCCCTCTCGACCGGCCTGCGCAACAATCTGCGCCTCGCGCTCGTGGAACTTTGCGTTCAGAACCTCGTGCGCAATGCCACGCTTGTCGAGGATGCGAGAGAGCCTGTCGGAGCTCTCGATGGAGACGGTGCCAACGAGGACGGGCTGGCCCTTCTCGTGACGAGCCGCAACGTCGTCGGCAACTGCGTTGAACTTCGCATCTATAGACTGATAGACCAAGTCGTCGTGATCCACGCGAATCACAGGCTTGTTTGGCGGGATTGCCTGCACGGGCAGGTTGTAAATCTCGCGGAACTCCGCGTCCTCGGTCATGGCGGTGCCGGTCATGCCGCTGAGCTTCTCGTAGAGACGGAAGTAGTTCTGCAGCGTGATGGTGGCGAGCGTCTGGTTTTCCTCGCGAACGTAGACGCCTTCCTTCGCCTCGATGGCTTGGTGAAGACCCTCGGAATAGCGCCTGCCCTCCATGATGCGTCCCGTGAACTCGTCGACGATCTTGACTTCGCCGTCCATCACGACGTACTGCTGGTCACGGTGGAACATGTACTGGGCCTTGAGGGCTTGCTGCAAATGGTTGACGAGCTGGCCGCTCATGTCGGCGTAGATGTCGTCGATGCCGAGCGAGGCCTCGATCTTCTTGAGGCCGACGTCGGTGGCCGAGATCGTATGCTTCGCCTCGTCCATCTCGAAGTCGACCTCAGGCGTGAGACCACGCACGGCGCGCGCGAAGTCCTTGTAGGTGCTGGCTGATTTGGTGCCGGCGCCGGAGATGATAAGAGGCGTCCTCGCCTCGTCAATCAAAATCGAGTCAACCTCGTCGACGATGGCAAAATGATGACCGCGCTGCACGCGCATGTTTGCCCTACCGACCATGTTGTCGCGAAGATAGTCGAAGCCGAACTCAGAGTTCGTGCCATAGGTAACGTCCGCGGCATAGGCGGGCTTCTTGAGGCTGAGCTTCATGCCGTTCTGCAGAAGGCCGACGCTCATCCCCATGAAGCGGTAAATCTGCCCCATCCACTCGCTGTCTCGCTTTGCAAGGTAATCGTTAACGGTAACGATGTGAACGCCCTCACCCGAGATCGCGTTGAGGTACCCCGCCAATGTTGAGACGAGCGTCTTTCCCTCGCCAG
>JAGAWD010000175.1 GCA_017941585.1 Olsenella sp.
CCGCCAGCGGAAATCCCATGCTCGCAAGGTGCACGCGAATCTGGTGGCGCCGCCCCGTCGCCAGCTCCGCCAAAAGCAGCGCACGACCGCCGCGCTCCCCCAGCTTGCGCACGAGCGTGCGGGAGGGCTTGCCCGTCCTGCTCACGCGCATGCGGCGCGCGTCGTGGCGGTCGCGACCGATCGGGGCCTCGATCCAGCGCTCGCCCTCGGGAAATCCCGCCGCGACCTCAAGAAGGTAGCGCTTCCGCATGCCATGGCCAGCCACGAGCTCGTCAAAGGCAGGCTGGAACTCTTCGGTGAGGGAGAAGAGCGTGACCCCCGTCGTCTCAACGTCAAGCCTCTGGAGAGCCTGCACCGCGCAGTCGTATCCCCGCTCGTCGGCCCATGTCTGCACGCGATCGGTGAGCGTCTCGACGTCTCTCCCGTCCGAGTGCACGAGCAGGCCGGCGGGCTTGTCCACGGCGACTACAAACCGGTCCTCGTACACGACGTCCACGCCACCGCCCGCCGCCACGCCGCGTGGCCGGCCGTGCCTCGCCTCGCGAGTTCGCACGAGCGCGAGCGAGATCTTCTCCCCTGCGCGCAGGCGCGTGCCGGCGGCAAGCGCCCGACCATCCCGCAGCACGGACCCCCTCGCAAACGCGCGCGCCACGCCCGGACGGGAGAGTCCCACGGAGCGCAGGGCCTCCTGCGCGACGCAGCCCTCACGCACGACAAAGCGCACCTCGCGAGCACCCGCATCCACAAGCTCGAGCAGCCGCTCCATCACGCACCGCCCCCTTGCCTCGCGCCCCCTTGCCGCGTCTTTCCTCGCGTCACGTCCCCAATGCCGTGGGGGCGCGTCGCGAAGAGCTCAACCAGCGTGTCGTAGAAGTCCGTGACTACGCTCCACACGTGGTCGGAGACGCGCCACGCAACGTCGATGTCGATGAACGCATCGGGGCCGAGCCCGATCATCGCAAGCCGGTCCTCACCGTGACGCTCGAGCGCGTCGGTGGCAAGCTCAAAGGGCACGAAGCAGGCCCCCATTCCGCATGCGACGAGGTCGACGAGCGTCTCCGAGTTCTTCGAGTGCACGCGGATCCACGGCCTCACGCCAGAGCGCTCGAACAGGCGCCTGGCGAGGTCGCCCGGCTCGTCGTTCTCGCCCAGCATCAGAAACGGAAGGTCGGCAAGGGGCCCAAGGTCGCCCGACGACTCCACGTGCCCGATCACGGCCCTGGCCCTCTCGCCGTACGTCTCTTCCAGCAGGCCCCTCGATGCGAGAAGAACGACCTGCTCGCGATAGAGACGACGCACCACGAGGTCGGCCGCCTCGTGCGTGACCGTGGCGATGACCATGTCGAGACGCCCCTCGCGCAGGAGCTCCACCAGCTGCTCGTTCTCCTCCTCGTGCAGCAGAACGTTCACCCCGGGGTGCGTCACCCCAAAGCGGGAAAGCGCCTCGGGCATGAGCATGTGCCCCCTCGTGCTGGCGATCCCCACGCCTAAGAGGCCCTGCTGGTCGCCGGCGATGTCGAGGAACTCCTGGCGCATCGAGCGCTCCTGCGCCTGGAACCTGCGGGCATACCCCAAGAAGACCTCTCCCGCGTAGGTCAACGTGAGGGGAACCTTTCGATTCACGAGGCGCACCCCAAGCTCGCGCTCCACCCCCGCGATGTGGGCGGAGAGCGTCTGCTGCGTTACGGAGAGGCGCTCGGCCGCGCGCGTGAAGCTCCTCTCCTCGGCAACCGCCACGAAGTAGTCCATCGACGTGAAGTTCATGTGCCCCTCCCTCCGCCTGCGGGCAGGTTCGTTTCCCGCGGTCGCATAGTTGGATAGGTCCCCAGTCACAAATTCGAATTGTGATTGATATCAAATATAACAGTTGGACTTATGGTGTGTCTCCCCGTAGATTTCTTGTTCGGCAAAGGTGAGGAAGGTCGAGTCGTAACAAGGCGGGGCAAGGCGGAAATGGTCGAGTCAATCATCCTGATAGTGTTCGCTGCCATGCTCGTGGCAGGCATCGTCATGGGCATTCCCCTGCTTGCCACCCTCGTCGCCGGCCTCGTTCTCTTTTGCGGCTACGGCCTCTTCCGCGGGCACGGCCCCGTCGCGGTAGCGAAGATGGCCTCCGAGGGCGTCAAGACCATCGGCGGCGTGCTCGTGTTCTTCGTCATCATCGGCGCACTCACCGCGTCCTGGCGCGCCGCGGGCACCATCCCCGCGATCACCTGCTGGTCGGCCTCGCTCGTGAGCCCCGAGACCCTCGTAATCGTGTCCTTCCTGCTCTGCTCGTTCATGTCCATGGTGACGGGGAGCTCCTACGCATCCGCCGCAACCGTAGGCGTCATCTGCCTCACCATTGCCAATGCCATGAAGGCAGACCCCGCCATCGTCGGCGGAGCCATCCTCGCGGGCAGCTTCGTGGGCGACCGCTGCTCCCCCCTCTCGTCGGCGGCCGCGCTCGTCGCGACCATCACCCACACCCAGGTGTTCGACAACGTGCGGCGCATGGTCCGAACCGGCATCGTCCCCTTCGTCCTCTCCTGCTGCGCCTACGTGGCCCTTGGCCCCATAGCCGCGGGCACGGGGATGGCACCCTCCTTCGAGGGGTCGTTCGCCTCCTCGTTCGACCTCTCGTGGGTAGTCACCATCCCCATCGCGCTCATCCTCGTGCTCTCCCTGTTCAAGGTGAACGTCAAGGCGACCATGCTCACAAGCCTGGCGGCAGCACTTCTCATCTGCATCTTCGTTCAGCACACGCCCATCGAGAGTCTCCCCTCGATACTCGTGTTCGGCTACAAGTCGAAAAACCTCGCCATCGCGCGCATGGTCAACGGCGGAGGCGTCCTCTCGATGGTCGAGATCATCGCCATCGTGGGCGTCGCATCCACCTACTCCGGCCTCTTCTCGGGAACCGGGCTCCTGGTCGGCCTGCACAAGTACGTGACCAAGATCGCGCGCCACTCGACGCCCTTCATCAGCGTGCTCGCCACAAGCATCGCCACCTGCACCGTCGCATGCGACCAGGTGGTCGCGATCATGCTCACCAGCCAGCTGTGCGACGAGTGCGAGCGCAGCGCAAGCGCCCTTGCCCTCGACCTCGAGAACAGCGCCGCCATCATCTCGTCCGTCGTCCCCTGGTCCACGTCGTGCATCGGGATCATCGCATTCGTCGGCATGCCGATGGGAAGCGTCGCCTTCAACTTCCTGACCATGCTCATCCCGCTCTGGACCCTCGTACTCTCCATCTACCAGCACGGACACCCGGGCTTCACCGACGGAAAGGTGGCACGGCTCCTGGGCCTCGACAAGCGCGACGACGTCAGGCTCCTTGCGGACGAGGCGCAGGCCGTGGCGTAGCCGTGCCAGGCGCCGCGGACAGATCGCCCGCGATTTCGAACGACTCACGAGGCCCCAGCAGGCGACGCACTCGAAGCCGTTTCGCGCCGGGATCTCGCGCCATCGCGCGCCAGGACTCATCATCAGGTCGGCTCGCCAAAGCCTTCGAAAAGCCCGCCCCCCAGAAAAGCCGCCCACGCCCGCACATGACAACGAATAGGGTATTTAACAGAACGCACCGAAAGAAGCCTCGCCCGCTACTGTATCCTAGTGATTTAGTTCAACTTATGTTGACCCAAGACAGGCGTGCGGATCAGAAGCAGCGAGAGCGAGGCACCCATGTCCAACGAACCAGACGTCGCAACCAAGGGCACGCAAGAAACCGGCGGGATGACAAGACGATCGTTCGTCGAGGTCGCCATGGGCACGCTCGCCACGCTGCCCTTCGCTGCGGCCGGCAGCTTCATCCTGGCGCCCGCAGGCACGGCCCTAGCCGAGGAGACGACCACCTCCCAGAGCGAGGTGGACGGCGGCGACGCCACAAACGGCAAGACGCTCAAGATCATCGCCGCCAAGCCCTACGAGGCGAGCTTCGTCGTGGCCGATATGTCAGACGGCGCCAAGACGGCCATCAAGGGCGCGCACGTGCGCGTCACCCGGCGAGGCGGCAACGAAGCCGTCGAGGGCGACACCAACGAGAGCGGCCTCGTGATGCTCGACGTTGCCAAGCTCTGCGACAACCCGCGCAAGATCGCCGACCCCCACAAGCTCACCCGCTTCGAGTTCGAGGGCAGCATCAGCGTCACCTGCAAGGGATACCGCGACTTCGAGGTACCCCTCACGAACATCGAGGGTGGCCTGCTCCTAGAGGTACCCACCCGCAAGCTCACGGACGGCATCCCCTATCCCTCGAGCGCCGCGCTCTCCGGCTATGACATGCTCTACACCAAGAACGAGTTCCTCCTGCACGCAGACAACAAGAGCATGGTCGACGCAACGGTGACGGTCAAGAACCTCGGCTCGGGCGACGTCACCCTCTCCATCACGCGCGGAAAGACGGGCGAGGCCATCGCCCAGCAGAAGGTCGCGCCCAAGAGCGGCGTCGCCACGGTGACGTTCAAGCAGGAGCTCCTGCAGCGCGGCTCGAGCAAGGCCCTAGCCGAGAAGGACAACTACCTTCGCATCGAGCAAGGCGGGAAGACTTTCGTCGCCGAGCTCTCCCCCAAGCTCTCGCCCGGCGTCTCGGGAAAGGCCCCCGACAAGAAGGACGTGCACTTCGCGCCCCTCAGCACCGACGCCAAGGCAGTGAGCGGCATCGGCCTCAAGTGGCCCGCCTCCTTTCCCGTCATCGGCGGATCGCAGATCAACATCTGGACGCCCGACTGGCTCGTGAACGTCGACTACAACCCCTTCGGCTACCTGCGCGTCACCATCCCCCTCAAGCGTGGCGGGAAAGAAATCAACACCGACACCAAGAAGTGGTCCGAGGGCTTCTCCATGCCGCGCAAGACCATCGCCCAGCAGTGGGGAAAGCTCATGGACACCGCGAAGAGCATGAGCGACAAGACGGGCGGGGCGCTCTCGGGCGGCAACATCGAGAAGATCGACACCTTCGGCAGCGTGGCGTTCAAGCTCAACTTCCAGCTCGTCCTCGGCGCGCAGTGGGACACGGGCACGGGCGCCCTCCAGTACTCGGGCGGCATCCAGCTCTTCGGCACCATGGATGCCTCGTACACGCTCAACTACATGCTGGGCCCGTCCCCGCGCTCATCACCTTCGCCTTCAACGCCACGGCCGACGCCACGGGCTCGCTCGGAGGCAAGCTCGTGCAGAAGGACAAGAGCCGCTCGTTCGTCAACGACATGTTCGACTGGTCGCTCGTCCAGTGGGACCCCGCGAACACGGCACTCTCCTTCCGCATCACGCCGACCATCAGCGTCTCGGTGGGCGTCGGCATCCGCGGCGTGGCGTCCATCTCCGTGAAGGGCAGCCTCGGGCTCGTCTTCTACATCGGCTGGGCCCCGGGCGCACCTGCGCAGGGCAAGTCGGCCTGCCACGTCATCTTCGGCTACATCGCCCGCCTCGACCTGGTGCTCCACATGTTCCTGTTCACCAAGACCTTCCTCCTGCTCAACGGCAGCAAACCCACGTGGCAGGACAACTGGAAGAACAAGCTCGGAACGCAGACGGACGAGGACGAGTACCTCGACCCCTACGGCAGTCTCTCGCTCGAGCAGCTCGCAGATGAGCTCGAGTTCATCGACGACGACATGCTCGACGAGGTGCTCGAGGACGAGCTCGGCATCATCGGCTATGGTGCGCCGGAGGGCGCCGGCGCGGACTGGGAGCCCGACGACGCCTGGTGCGACAGCGACGTGAGCGACATCGACAAGGACTGGGACGTCTGGTACGAGGGGGAGGACCTCTCCCCGCAGTCCGAGGAAGAGCTCGCGAACAAGGAGCTCGCCTTCGAGCGCGAGGAGGACCTCGTCACCACCCTCGAGGACGGCACGACCATTGGCTACTACGTCTACTCCTTTGGGCTCAAGGACAAGGAGCAGCGCCCCGAGGCGGCGGCCGCGAACGACGACAAGCAGCCCAAAGACGACGCCAAGCAGAGCGAGGCCGCCAACCAGCAGGGTGCCAGCAAGGGCGCCACGGCGGACGACGCCGCGACGGGAGGGGACGCCCAGGAAGCCTCAAGTGAAGGCGTCGAGAGGGGCACCGTCGCCGAGGGCGGTACGCCTGCGGGCGAGGCCAATGGCGCGACCAATGCCGGTGGCGCTGCGGCTGCCGCTGCCGTGGCTGGCGGCACCGTCGCGACGACGGTCGAGGGTGCGTCCCCCGTCGCGGAAGGTGCCGCGCAAGGCCTCGGCTCCGTGGAAAGGGACCCCTCCGCCACCGCGGCCGCCACCGCGGCCGTTCCCGCCGACGCGAGTGGCCAAAGCGCAGGCGCCGCAGCAGCCGCAGCCGGAGACGCACCTCAGGCGGGCGCCGTCGCATCCGCGGGTACCGAGGCGACCGCAGGCGCCGGCTCTGCCCAAGACGGACCCGCCCGGGAAAACGCCGAGCAGACCAAGCTCGAGACCGCTTCCAGCGAGGAGGCGCAGGGCACCGACGCGCCGCAGGCCGAGTCCACAGAGGACGGCGAGCTTTCCACCTCAAGTGACGGGCCCGACGGCGGCTTCCTCAACGTCGCGGCATCCGAGACGAGCCAGCCGGGCATCGCCGGCCTTGGCGCGGCAGGCGGACTCAGGCCCTCCTCCGACAAAAAGCTCAGTAGCAACGTGTTCGGAGACCCGCGCGCGAAGGTCGTCTCCTTCACCCTGGGCAAGGACACCTACACCTACCTGTTCCGCATCGGAACGTCGAGGGTGAGGGCCTTCAAGAAGCTGGACCCAAGGAAGTTTACGGGCTCGCTGGAGACGCGCACGCGCGTCATCGCCACAAGCCTCGAGGGCGGCAACAAGGGCGCGACCTACACCTTCGACGTGTACTGCGATCCCAGGAAGCCCCGCTCCAACTTCGAGCGCTGGGACTACTATGACTACGACTTCGACCTGGAGTTCATCCCGGGATCGAACGTCATCGCCATGGTCCTCATCTGCGGCAAGCGAGACGCCTCCGCAGGCCAGGGCAAGAACGTCACGCTCGACGGCGTCATGTCCGAGACCGCCTTCGTCTTCCTCAAGCTCCGTGCCGAGCACATCATAGGCGGGCGCTCGCGATACGTGCAGAACTGGTTCGTCCGGACCGCGCAGGATGTGTTCGGAGACGGCGCGCAGAACAAGGTCCACAGCATCTCGAACATCCAGTGCCACCTCAAAGACCAGTCGATGCTCGTGACCTACCTCGACCGCTGCGTGGACAAGGGCAAGACGAGGGAGCTGGTCGCCAGCAACGACGTCGAGGTGAAGCTTGGCATCATGTTCGTCGACTTCCTAGCGAGAAAGACGCAGGACGCCGTCAAGATCGCCAAGTGGAACGACATCTCGGCAAAGGTCGGCGCGCTCGGCAAGGACGTCTACGAGATGGACGTCTCCCCCCTCGTCGCCGGGCAGCACACCATCATGCTCCGTGGCGGCGACACTGTGCAGTTCCTGCTCATGAGGGTGAACGCCAAGAGCGGCACGATCGCAGGCATCGAGAAGACCAAGAACACGTACACGTTCGACAAGAGCAACCCGGTGGTCTCCATGCCGCCGCGCCTCATCCCCTGGCCAAAGCACGACGCCTTCCTCTGCTCCCACGAGGGAAAGCTCCAGAAGGCCGAGTGGAAGGGCGGAGAGCTCACGTACACGCCCGTCGGCCCCACCAACTATGGCATCCAGGCCTTCGGCATCAGCTCCCAGGGCAACCTCATCTTCTGGCCCCAGTCGCGTGATGGCGATCAGGTAAAGGACGTCGACAATAACGGCGAGGTCAAGACCAGCAACGAGAAGCTATGCCAGATCATGGCGTGCCGCGTGTGGGGCGCGGACCACTTCTCCGACCCGTTCGTCATCGCCGACCTCCCGCATGACGCCGACCAGCTCTCCGTGGTGGGCGTGCAGGGCTCGGCACTCGACCTGCTCATCACCGAGGTCGCCAAGACGGCAAAGGCCAAGAAGGACAAGAGCGGCGAGTACCTCGAGTATGGCGCAAACCTCTGGCGCACCAGGATTCCGCACGTCAAGAGCGTGACCGCCCTAGGGGCCGAGGCCCCCAACCCCCGCGTCGCACCAGGCAGCGAGGCGCCCTTCGACGTGACGGTCAGAAACGACGGCAATATGTTCCTCTCCGGCTGCACCATCGCCATGTTCCTCGACGGCCAGGAGGTGTCGAGCAAGGAGCTCACGTTCTCCAAGGACTCGTTGCGCGAGTCCACCTTCAACGAGAGCGACGGCAAGGGCAACCTCCAGGGGGTCGAGTCCGACTACGCGCTCGCGCCCGGCAAGACCCAGGTGCACCGCGTATCCATCGCGATACCGGCTGACTGGCACGGCGAGAAGAAGGTCGCCTTCCAGGCGCGCTCGCCGAAGGAGGTCACAAGCGGCGGCCTCTATAACCAGGCAGACGAGGACGAGTGGAACGAGGGCGAGGTGCTCGAGTACGTGGCCGAGCCTGTCGAGGTGACCATGGACTCCCTCTGGACGCTCGAGGATGAGACTGACTGGGAGGACCTCAACGACGCCCCGGTGGAGGTACTTGCAATCGACAATGGCACCGGCGGCACCCCCGCCACAAACGCAGCGGAGAAGACCCGCGCGAAGCCGCGTCTCCCCCAGACGGCAGACCCAAGCGCGCCCGCACTTCTCCCCGCCGCCCTCGCCGCGGCAGGCGCCGCCGCACTCGCCTACGAGCGCCGTCGTGCCAGGTACGAGAACGCCGAAGAAGACGAGGACGAGGACTAGGACGAGGCACCCTTGCAAGACCTCGTGCATTGCCTCCACAGACGGCCTGAGACAGAGTTACTCACGAGAAAGCGCCCGTCACCATGTAAGGTGACGGGCGCTGGCGTTCGGCGAGCAACTCGCGTGGATCGACCGGCTGCCCGATTCAAGCGGCATGCCGCAGTTTCCGCAGAAGCGCGAGCCAGGGGTGGCCTCTGCGCCACAGTGGGGGCAGAAGCTGCCAGAGAATCCCTCTGTCGCCGCATCGGGCTCGACCACGACGGCACCCTCCGGGATAACCGTGGTGGAGTCCCCTGAGGTCTCGGGCGCAGCGGGCGGCTCGGGCGCAGCGGGCGGCTCGGGCGCGTCAGGCGTGGCGGGTGCGACAGGCGGCTCGGGCGCGGCGGAAACCACGGGCTCCTCGGCAACGGCGGGTGCCACGGGCGCGGCAGGTGTTGGCGCGGGCGAGGGGCTCACAATGCCGGGTGCGCCGATCTTCTCTTTGCCCTTCAACATGTCCCTGATCTCAATCGTGTTGCGCGCAGTGATGAAGCCCAGCATCATGGCCTCATATACGAAGCGGTTGAGCAGCTCGAAAAGGGCAACCAAAAAGACCTGGCTAATAAGCATTACCAGGAAGCCGCCAACGCCGCTGCCGAGCGAGCCAAGAATGACGGCAACACCGAAGAAGGCGATGAACAGCGCATTGAACAGGTACAGCGCCTGCAGAATCTTTTCTATAAGAAGCGTGTCAAAGCGCAGGAACTTTCTCCAGACGTCCTCTTCCTTGAGGTTGAGCTTCGTTCCGTCCTTCTTCGCTATGAACTTCCTGTACCCCAGGACGGTCAGGACGATTGCCGCGACGAAGGCGACCAAGATGAGGACTCCCGTCACGGAGTTGAGGTTCCCCAGGCTGCCAATCCCCGGCAGAAGGGAGCTCGACCCGCGAGAGCCATAGGAGTTGTATCCGTACATGCATGCTCCAATCACTAGTTGCAACCAGGGGCACCCCGAGAGGCGCCCCTGGCTTCACGTCCATCGTAGAAACGATTCTACTACCCGACTCGAACACAAATTGATGCATCCGTCCCCATGTAACAGACGACTAACCGATCCGCGCAGACACCTCACGCGCGAGCTCGGCGATGGGAACCTGCACCTGCTCGTGCGTCTCCATGTCGCGCAGCGTGGCGACGCCCGCCGCGACCTCGTCGGAGCCAAGCACCACGCAGAGCCTGGCACCCAGCTTGTCGGCCTGCTTGAACTGGCTCTTGAGCGAGCGTCCCTGGTAGTCGGCCTCGGTGCGAATGCCCGCCTCGCGAAGCGCGAGCGTGGCCGAGAAGACCGCATCTCTCTGCTCGCTGCCGGCGCAGGCGACGTAGACGCACGTGGGCTCGGGGGTCTCGAGCGTGCCGCCCTGCGCGGCGAGCGCAAGGGCGATGCGCTCGAATCCCACGGCAAAGCCGATGCCCGGCGTGGGCTTTCCGCCCTCGAGCTCCATGAGGCCGTCGAAGCGGCCGCCGCCGCCGATGGCCCCCACGCCACCCTCGAGCGCCTCGACCTCGAAGACCGTGCGCGTGTAGTAGTCGAGCCCGCGCACGAGCGTCGGGTCCTCGACGTAGGCGACGCCCGCAGCGTCGAGGTACTGCTTGACCTTGGCGTAGTGCTCGGCACACTCGTCGCAGAGGTTGTCGGTCGCCAGGGGCGCTGCGGCCATGACCTCGCGGCAGTGGTCGTTCTTGCAGTCGAAGCTGCGAAGCGGGTTTATCTCCGCACGCTCGAGGCAGTCCTCGCACATCTCGTCCGCGTGATCGAGAATGAACGCGCGGACCTTCTCGCGATAGGCGGGACGGCACGCGGCGTCGCCCATAGAGTTGATCGAGAGGCGCAGCTTGGCGGGATCGAACCCCAGGCGCTTGTAGAACTCCATCAGCATGATGATGCACTCGGCATCGGCGGCCGCGTCGGGCGCGCCCAGCCACTCGACGCCCACCTGGTGGAACTGGCGCAAGCGTCCCTTCTGCGGACGCTCGCCGCGAAACATCGCCTCGGCGTACCAGAGCTTTGCCGGCGCCGCACCCTGCGGCACGAAGTTGTGCTCGACGGCGGCGCGCACCACGCCGGCCGTTCCCTCCGGGCGCATGGCCATGCGCTGCTTGGCCTTGAGCCCCTGCTCGCTTCCCGCCTCGAGCAGGTTCTGGAAGAGGGCGCCCGAGACGACGCGGAACATCTCCTTGCGCACGACGTCTGTCGACTCGCCTATGCCATGGACGAAGGTGTCGACCTGCTCGATCGCGGGCGTCTCTATCATGTCGAAGCCGTAGGCCCCAAACAGCTCGCGCGCCACGTCCTGCATGTGCTGCCAGGCGCGCATGTAGCCGCCGAACAGGTCCTCGGTTCCCTGGATCCTTTGTGCCATTGTGCTCTCCTTCTTGCGCGCACGGCGCGCTTCCGGCCGTGGCCACAAACGACGCACGGCGCGCGTCGCCTTCCACGGCTGCAGTGGGAAAGTATAGCGCACGCGCAGGTAGCGCGCATCGAACCGTGGCTCGCGAATTTGAGTGCTGATCATGGCGTCGGACCTGCCACATCCAGGCAGCCATCCCGTCACCGTGACGCGGCCCACCTTGCGGCAAAGGGGCGAGCGATGTCGGAAATGAGCCGCGAAGCCCACTCCGCACCAAGCGACACTCTCTTCCGATGCATGAAACGGCCCTTCGTGCGACGCATCAGACCCTCCCCTGCATGAAACTCGCCTTCGTGCGACGCAGAATCCGGCCAATTGCGCTAGTTCAACTTTTGTTCTGCATATAATCAGTGCGATTGCAGGGGAAACGCCGAGTAATATGCAAGGCCGAAAGAACGCACGAGTTACGCTCCCAAAAGCACGTCGCACGAAGGCGAGTTTCATGCA
>JAGAWD010000176.1 GCA_017941585.1 Olsenella sp.
AAACGGGGCCCGAAATCTCGCAAATCCGACGCCGTGGCACCATTTCGCCCGATTTGCGAGATGGTTTGTGCCATGGCGTCGGATTCCTGAGATGGGAGGCCCCTTTTCTGCCATCCCGTCCGATTTGCGTGATGGTTTGTGCCATACCGTCCGATTTGCGTGATGGCCTGTGCCACGGCGTCGGATTTGCGTGATGGTCTGTGCCATACCGTCCGATTTGCGTGATGGAAAGCCGTGGCCGACCAAACGCAAAACGTTTTTGTCTGCCCCCTGTCGTAGAATTGGCGGAGCACGCCGCACGGAGGCGAAGTGCGCCGCACGAACCCCGAGATGGCGTAGGACGCAATCACAACGCCAGTGCCTCATGTTCCTGATGGAGGGCCAGATATGACGGAATGCTCAAGCTTCTTCGCGATCGTCTCTAGGATGAGATACATCGAGCGCTGGGCGCTCATGCGCAACTCAAGGCCGGAGAACCTCTCGGAGCACTCGCTCGAGGTGGCAATCATCGCGCACGCACTCGCCACCATCGGCAACGTACGTCACGGGCGAAGCCTCGACGCCGAGAAAGCCGCGCTCATCGGGCTCTTCCATGACACGACTGAGATCATCACAGGAGACATGCCAACGCCCGTCAAGTACGCCAGCGGCGCCATTCGCGACGCGTACAAGGACGTAGAGGAGGGTGCCGGAAGACAGCTTCTGAGTGAGCTTCCGGAAGATCTTCGGCCCATCTACGAGAAGATCTACTTCGCGGATGCCGAGGGAAAGCCGGACGCAGACGAGGTCTACCTGCGCCGTCTCGTAAAGGCCGCCGACAAGATCTCGGCGCTCATCAAGTGCATCGAGGAGCGACAGGCAGGCAACGCAGAGTTTGTCACGGCCGAGGGGACGGTGCGCGAGAAGGTCGACGAGATGGCATCGGAGCTCCCCGAGGTGGCCGACTACCTGCACGAGTTCCTTCCGCCCTATGGCAACACCCTCGATCAGCTGCTCTAAAT
This sequence comes from Olsenella sp., assembly GCA_017941585.1. Lineage (GTDB taxonomy): Bacteria > Actinomycetota > Coriobacteriia > Coriobacteriales > Atopobiaceae > Olsenella_J. The sequence continues at coordinate 1,002 of JAGAWD010000176.1, forward strand.
AGAGGCCGGTCAACAACGGCCGCCTCAAACGAAGCGCGGGACACCCGGCCATTCGGCCGAATGTCCCGCGCTGAAAGGCAACTTGCGGCAAGAGTCCGACAGCTCAATGCCTTGCGGATCAGCACCCTACAGCTCGGTTACGCTCACTTTGTCGACGAGCGAGTCAATGAGGTCGCGCGGCGCGGCCTGCGTGCCAGACTGCATGACGTTGGCGGCACCCGTCGCCATCGAGAGCTTGACCTTCTCCTCGAGAGAAAGTCCCAACTCCTCCGCATAGGCTAGCGCCGCGACGACCGAGTCGCCCGCGCCGACCGTCGACCCGACGGGAACCTTGACGGCGCCCCCCTTGACCACGTGGTCGGCGCTCACGAACATGGCACCGGCACCGCCCATGGAGACGACGATGTTCTCGAGCCCCTGCCCGATGAGCTCGCGCGCCGCCTCGGCGACCTTCTCGTCGGTGTCGAGCGTGCGGCCGAGCATGTTGCCGAGCTCTATCTCGTTCGGCTTGATGAGGAACGGGCAACCCTTGATCCCGGAGACGAGCTTCTCTCCATCGGCATCGAGGAAGACCTTGGCTCCTGCCTCGCGGCATGCCCTGACCCACTTCTCGTAGGTGTCGTCGCTCGCGCCGCGCGCAACGGAGCCGGCGAGAACCACGATGTCGCCCTCGTTAATCTCGGCCACAAGTTGGGCGAGCATGTCGTCGAGCATGTCGTCAGTCACCTCGGGGCCGGGCTCGTTGATGTCGGTGTGGGTGTCGCCCACGGGATCGACGACCTTGAGATTGGTGCGGGTCTCCCCCTCCACCTCGAAGGCGCGGCACTCGATACCCATGTCCTCGAGTGACTTGCGAATGCCAAGACCGGTGTTTCCGCCCAGCACGGCCCAGGCGACGGACTTTCCGCCCAGCTCCTTGATGACCTTGGAGACGTTGATCCCCTTTCCACCCGGGTCCTGACGCAGCTCCGTGATGCGCGTGACCGAATCGAGTTTGAAGTTGGGGGCCTGGGCAGTCTTGTCCAAGGCAGGGTTCAGGGTAACGGTGAAGATCATGCTGACACACCCTTTCAATCGAGACGCGCCCGTTCGCGCAACCTGGTGCCTTGTGCGACGGTCCGCGGGAGGGCCGCGCATCGCACGCGTACGCCACTAAGTCTAGCAGCATGTAGGTCCGCGGCTGCTTTGCTCTCGCCAAACGAGCAAGTTCAGTGCGGTTGTATACTGTGCCCTGCTCAACAATGAGAGTTGCCGACCGAGAGTCGCGACGCGCGGCCGACGCCGAAAGGATCACATGCACGCACTGCACGCACGCCTGCCAAAGAACTTCGTGCTCGAGGAGCGCCTCGAGCGATACGCCGACGCCATAGAGCCCTCGCCGGCGCGCTACGCCGGACGCTGGGCCGAGGCGTGCCACCCCCTCTCGCCCGAGGGCGGCCTCTCACGCTTCGACGAGGTCCGTCTCGACATGGGCTGCGGAAAGGGCGCCTTCACGGTCGAGGCGGCGAATCGCGAGAAGAACGTGCTCTTCGTGGGCATTGACTTCGAGCCGATCTGCATTGCCTACGCCGCCCAGAAGGCCGTCGAGTCGAAGCTCGACAACGTCGTCTTCGTGCCGGGAGTCGCCGACAAGCTCTGCAGCTACTTCGACGCAGGCGAGGTGTCCCGCATCTATCTCAACTTTCCCACTCCGTTTCCGCGCAAGAAGGACGCAAGGGGACGCCTCACCCACCTCGACAACCTCCTGCGCTACCGCGACGTGCTCGCCGATGGCGGAAGCGTCCTGCTCAAGACGGACAGCTATCCCCTCTGGAGCTTCTCGAAGACGCAGTTTGAGCTTGCGGGGTACCGCGTCGACTGGGAGTCTACCGACGCGCGCCGAGACCGGCCGCGCGATCCCATTAGCTGGTACGAGGAGCGGCTCTCCGCCCAGGGCGCCACGGTGTTCGCCACCCTTGCGACGCCCGCGCAAGAGCCTGTGCGAGAAATTGACGGCACGGTTGCCCAGACCGCGTCCCTCAGTCTCGTGGACTACCTCCCCGAGGACCTCTCGACCATGGAATACGTCCCACATGGCATGCAGGGCACCGTCACGAACCTGCGAAATCTCGAGAAGAAGGGCAACTTCAACAGACATCTGTAGGCAGAGTCGAACTCGGCAGGCTCCAGGCGCCGCAAGCGATTCGCGGCATCGTTAGGCTAATCTTCTATTAACAGCAACAAGGCCTTACGCATTTTTGTACTCGGCCTTGGGTACACTCTTCTCGTATTGCCGTCTGGAGATTGGAGCAACCGTGAAGAAGTCCACGAAGGCAATCCTCGCTGTTTCGGGCGTAGCGGCTGGCGCGGTAGCGGCAGGTGCCGGCCTTGAGATGTGGTCCCGCACAAAGTTTGGGCGCTCCGGCGCGGCAACCCTCGCGGAGGGCGTGGTTCGCGTCTCGGGCGTGCGCAGGAACATGCTCGGAAGGGATCTTGGCCGCTACGACGACTACGTCGAGAAGCAGCGCGAGATAAACGAGAAGGAATACCACCTCCCCGGTTGGATGGGCATGAAGTCGGTCGTCTTCGAGGAGACGCGCGACGGCATGAAGACCTTCCACGTCGGCACCACGGGCAAGAACGAGCACGCCGTCCTCTACCTGCACGGCGTAGCGCACATACACCAGATCTCGCCGTTCCACTGGCAGTTTATCGACAAGCTCTGCGAGATGACGGGCGCAGAGATCGTGGTTCCCATCTACCCGCTTGCCCCCGCGCACGACTACGACGAGGCCTACTCTCTCCTCACCGACCTCTACGAGGGGATGTGCAACCGCTACGGCGCAGACGCCATCACGATCATGGGCGACTCCACGGGCGGTGGCCTTGCCGCCGGGCTCGCGGAGACCTTCGACCACTACAAGCTCGAGCAGCCGGCCAACCTGGTGCTCCTCTCCCCGGTGGTCGACCTCTCGATGCGCAACCCCGACGTGCATGACTTCTTCGACCGCGACCCGATGATCGCACCTTGGGGCCTAGCCCAGATCGGAGACCTCTGGGCCGACGGCGACGACATCTGCGATCCGCGCCTCTCCCCCATCTACGGGGACGTAAGCGTCCTGCGCAACGTCACCGTCTTCGCGGGCACGCGCGAGATCTTCTATCCCGACTGTGTCAAGTTCATCGAGAAGCTCAAGGACGCCGGCGTGAAGTGCGACCTCGTCGTGGGGCAGGGCATGAACCACGTATGGCCCCTCTACCCCATCCCCGAGGCAAAGGATGCCCTCGAGCAGATCGCCAGCATCGTCACCAGCAAGGTCCGCGCCTAACGCGCGCATTAGCCACAACGAAAGTCGAAGGGTGCGAGCCTTACGGTCACGCACCCTTCGCGCGCATTCAGAGACTCAAGGACATGGGACCAGAACGACGGGCCGAGCCCAATCGGCACCGTTCGACCGACTAAGAACCGCACGTCCACGTCATACGCATAGGAGCCGTCATGCCAAAGATCACACAGGGCAATCGCCTGTACTTCTATCGGCTGTTTTTGCGCGAGATAGGACTCGGAAACCAGGTACGGATTGCGCGCTTCGAGGAGGCCCTCGAAGCCGACGACATCCTTCCGGATGACTGCGACTGTGAGAGCCTGACCGAGCTGATCGAGAACTTGGACGAGATCGTAAAGATCACCACGTTCAAGAAGGGGCGTGTGTTTGCGACGCTCCAAGGTAACGCCGAGTACGACGAGGCGCTCGAAAAGGCCGCTCTCCCACAGGACAACAAAGACGTTCGCGCCGGAAAGTCTTGGAAGCGTAAGAAGGCAGGCAAGGTGGTGAAGCCCGCCAAGCCGCGCCATAAGAAGGTGAGCATGCCGCCGGCGCCGGAGGCGCAGGACGCACCCGCGCTCGAGCCCACCATACCGGCCGATGAGGTCGTAGCCGAGCTCGCCGCAATCGAGGAGGCGACCCTTACCACGCCCGAACGGGACGCGGCCTGGCCCGGCGCGCCCGAACAGACCGATACGAGCCAGCTTTCCGAACCGGAGGAGTCGACCGAGCAGGCCGAGATGAGCCGCGCGGACGAGGCCTCGGCCGACACCCCGGGCGAGGCTCCAATCGACACCCCGAACGAGGTTCCAATCGACACCTCGGGCGAGGCCGCAGTCGACACCCCGAGTGAGGACGCAGTCGACGCTGCGACGGAGGCGCCGGAGCCCTCGATCAGCCTCACCATCACATACGACCCACGCGAAGACGAGAGCGTCGCCAACCTCTATCCCAACGAGGAGAAGCTCCCCTCTGAGGGCTCGTTCTCCTTCGAGGAGGATGGCGCCCTAGCCGAGGAGACCGTGCGTCCCACCCTTGGCATTCCCCCAGCGCCTGCCGAAGCCATACCCCACCAGTCGGGCTTTCCTCGCACCATTTCTGCCGACGTGAGCTGTAAGGACGCCATGCTCGGCCTTCTCTACGAGGTGCTCCCCCTCGACGTCGACCCCATGGCGGCGCTCGACGAGGGATGGTTCGTCGCAAGGTCGACCTCGACGCTCACCGGATCGCGAAACCGCGTGACCTTCCCACTGCGCTACCTTCACGAAAGGGACGGCCTGCCTATCGAGGTGACCATCACGCACATCGCGCGTTCCACAAGCGGCAAGCACTGGGAGCTCGTCTCCGTCAACGGCGTCGACGCATCGTGGGAGGGGTCCCTCGCCCGAACCCAGGCGCCTGAGGTCGGAGGCACGCCCAGCCCGCTTTGCACCCTCACGGCACCCGACGCAGCCGGGGCAGACGATCCCGAGCGCGAGTTTGCCCGCTTCGCCCATCTCGGCAGCTGGAAGACGGCCCTGGCCGCCCTTGCGGAGATCACCACTCCCGAGCGCTGGTCGCTTCCGGGCGATGCGGGTGGAGAGCACGCCCTCCTGAGGGCATACATCGCAGCCACCTTCCACCGCGTTCGTCGGGAGGGGAAGATCGCCTACGCCAAGGACGGTTCGCTCGCGGCGTTCGACACCGGCCTGCTCGCCCCCATGGGAGAGAGCGTCTACGCATGTCTCTCGGCGCGCGATGGAGAGCCGTCGTGGGAGCTCGAGGGGTTCTGCGCCAGTGGTACCGGCGAGCTGGGAGCGCGTCTCGCAAGCGTACTCGACACCCTCCCTGAGCGCGCGACGTACCTGGACGACCTCAACCTGGTCTCGCTTTCCCCGACCGCGCGGGTCGACGCCGACACGTCGGCCCTTCTCGGCGAGCTCGACTGCCTGGGCCGCCCGGGAGAGGTTGGCGGCGTGGACGAGCGCGAGCTCGCACGTGCCATAGAGCACTCCGTCAACCGCGCAAAAGCAAGCTTTCGCGTGGGAACGCCTGCATACGACGCGGCGTCCGACAAGGTGAAGCTCCTGATCCCGCTCTGCCTCTCCGGGAGCGTGCGCGCATGCGGCGCCGTCGTCCTTTCGCCGGTCACTTCGGGAGAGGGTGTGGCGCACTCGGACAACGCAGGCAAGGGCGAAGCGGACAGGGGCGAAGCGGGGAGCCAGGGAGCCAGGCGCTACCGCGCGGAGGCGATCGTCTCGCTCGAGCGCGCCTGGGCATGTGCCCGCACGATAAGCCAGGAACAACCGCGTTGGCTTACGCCCGCGGCCGAGGAATAGGAGCGGTCATGACAGACAAGACAATCGGGACGACGGGCAGCGACGCAGGCGTGCCGCGCGTCCTCATCATCAACGGCAGCCCGCACAAGGCCGGGTGCACCGCGACGGCGCTCGGGCAGGTGGCTGCCGAGCTCGAGGCGGCGGGCGTCGCCACCGAGACGGTATGGGTCGGCAACAAGGTGCAGGGTGGCTGCATGGGCTGCGGCTTCTGCGCAAAAGCCGGCCGGTGCGTGAAGGACGACGTCGTGAACGAGCTGCTGCCCAAGTTCGAGGCGGCGGATGGCCTCGTGGTGGGAACCGCGGTGCACTACGCCTCCGCGTCGGGCTCCGTCACGGGCGTGCTCGACCGCCTCTTCTACGCATCTGGCTTCGACAAGCGCTTCAAGTGCGGGGCCGCCGTCGTGAGCTGCAGGCGCGGCGGCGCGTCGGCCACCTTCGACCAGCTCAACAAGTACTTCACCATCGCGCAGATGCCCGTGGTCTCCAGCCGCTACTGGAACAGCGTGCACGGCCACGCGCCCGAGGACGTCCGCCGCGACGTCGAGGGCATGCAGACCATGCGCATGCTCGGTCGGAACATGGCGTTTCTCGTCAAGTCCATCCGCCTGGGCAAGGCGGAGCTCGGCCTGCCCGAGCTCGAGGAGCCACAGTGGACGAACTTCATGGACGAGCATCCGCGCGACTAGCATGGCACCGGACGCGCGTTGGCACGTTGGCGCATGCGCTGACGACGCCGTGGCATTGGCCTGCGAGGACATCGCCCGCTCCGCGCGCGAAGGAGCCATGCCGAGCTTCATGCGCTAGTGAGGATGCGCTGACGGGGATGTTTCCCGCGTATCAGGATGGCGCGCCCGCCGCGTGTGCACACCCGCGCAGTGCTCTTTGGCTGCGATGCGCGCCTCTATATCACTTTTCGCGCGCCATGGTATGCGGCGAGTGACTTGCGCTCGCCCGGCGCAAAACAGCGTCGAGAGACTCCTCGAATCGTTCTCTCGGGGCCTTTTTGCGCCGGGCATCGTTCTCTCGGGGCCATTTTGCGCCGGGACCCCTCGGCCAATCGTTCTCTCGGGGCCTTTTTGCGCTCCCAATCATCCACTCGAGCCACTTTTTCGCTCCGGCACCCCGGGCGGTCGTCCACTCGAGGCGCATTTGCGCTCCGGCACCCCTTGCCAATCGAGGGGACCTTGCGAGGACACCTCATGAGTAGCGTTCTGCCAGAAGTCTCGAAGAGACGAACGTCGCGACCGAGCTCTCTCGAGCTCGCGTCACCCAATGCCCACGGCAGGATGCGTTCGGGAGCCGATTCCCAAGGTCCGTTCCTTCAGGACCCACCCAACGTTTACATTAGAAGACAATGCCGGGCGCACGGCAGATGCGGCCACGCACTCGGCTACACTCTGATGCGCAGCCGCAACGCGGCGCCAACCACGCACTCGCCAACACAGGCACGCGCGCCGCGAGGCACACGGCACCTAGTCACAGGAGGATCCATGGCCAAGATCGAGATGAAGACCCCGCTCGTCGAGATGGACGGCGACGAGATGACCCGCATCATCTGGCAGATGATAAAGGACGAGCTCATCTGTCCCTACGTCGACCTCAAGACCGAATACTTCGACCTTGGCCTCGAGCACCGCAACGAGACCGACGACCAGGTGACCGTCGACTCCGCCGAGGCGACTAAGCGCCTGGGCGTTGCCGTGAAGTGCGCCACGATCACCCCCAACGCCGCGCGCATGGAGGAGTACGACCTCAAGCAGATGTGGAAGAGCCCCAACGGCACGATCCGCGCCATGCTCGACGGCACGGTGTTTCGCGCGCCCATCGTGGTCAAGGGGATAGACCCCGTGGTCCGCAACTGGAAAAGACCCATCACGATCGCACGTCACGCCTACGGCGACGTATATAAGAACGCCGAGATACGCGTGCCTGGCGCAGGCACGGCAGAGCTCGTCTTCACCGCAGAGGACGGCACCGTGATTCGCGAGCCCATACACGACTTTGCGGGCCCCGGCGTCATCCAGGGCACGCACAACCTCGACGAGTCCATCGAGAGCTTTGCACGCAGCTGCTTCGAGTATGCCCTCTCCACCAGGCAGGACCTGTGGTTCGCCACGAAGGACACCATCTCCAAGACCTACGACCACCGCTTCAAGGACGTCTTCGCCGACGTCTTCGAGGCCGACTATCGCGAGAAGTTCGAGGCGGCGGGCATCGAGTACTTCTACACGCTGATTGATGACGCCGTGGCGCGCGTCATGAAGGCCGAGGGCGGCTTCATCTGGGCATGCAAGAACTACGACGGCGATGTCATGAGCGACATGCTCTCCTCTGCCTTCGGCTCGCTCGCCATGATGACCTCGGTGCTCGTCTCGCCCCACGGCTACTTCGAGTACGAGGCCGCGCACGGCACCGTGCAGCGTCACTACTACAAGCACCTAAAGGGCGAGGAGACGAGCACCAACTCCGTCGCGACGATCTTCGCCTGGACGGGGGCGCTGCGCAAGCGCGGCGAGCTGGACGAGACGCCCGAGCTGGTTGACTTCGCCAACCACCTGGAGAGGGCCACGGTGTCAACCATCGAGGCCGGCAAGATGACGGGCGACCTCGCGCTCATCACCTCGATCGAGAACCCAACGAAACTGAGCACGCGCAACTTCATCCTCGCCGTGCGTGAGACGTTCGACGCCGAGGCGTAGGCCGGCCCAGCCGACGGCTCCCGGCCGATGGAGCGCGAGGCGGAAGAGTTGCACCCTTCGAAGCTTGTGGTGGATCTGCCCGGCAGCGCCCCAGGCGCAAAATGGCTTCGAGTGGATTGTCTCAGGCGCAAAATGGCGCCGAGTGGATTCCCGAATCGTCCATTCGAAGCACTTTTGCGCCTGGGGTCGTCCACTAGAGCCACTTTTGCGCCTGGACCCATCGGCCAATCGTCCACACGAGC
>JAGAWD010000177.1 GCA_017941585.1 Olsenella sp.
CCAGCTTCTGGTCGGGCGTGGCTGACATGACGCCGCCCGTGAGCGTGTCGAAGGTCTCGACGTCGATGATGGGCGGGAGCCCTTGGGCGCCCTCTCCGAGGACCACCTCGTAGCCCCAGCGCGTCATGTAGCCCATATGCCCTACCCCTCCTTCTTGCTCGGCGCTCGGCGCGCCTTGTTGGCGGGAGCCTTGCGCTCCTTCTTGGCCGGCTCGGCGTCCTTCCTCTGCTCGACGGGGACGGCGCCCGCAGGCTGCCGCCCCTCCTCGAACTGGTAGACGAACTCGCCGAGGCGGTAGAGTCTCAGCGCCATCTCAGCTCCTTATGCCGCGGCGATCTTGACGAACGCCTTGGGCGCGCGGACGGCGAGGGCGATGCGCTCCTCGACGACCACGGTCACGCGGTTGTGGATGGCGTCGTCGTGGTCGCCCGTGACGACCTCGACGCGGGCGCCTGCGCCCGCCTTGGTGATGACGGAGCCGCCCTGCTTGAACGCGCCGACGACGACGGTGCCCGCGGTCACGGCGTCGCTCACGACGGTCTCGAGGCCCCAGAGGCGTGGCTGCAGCTCGAGCTGGCCGTTGCCGTAGGGGCCGTAGAAGTAGCCGCCGCCGATGTACTGGGCGCCGTCCTTGGCGAGGCGCAGCGTCTGGTAGTCGGTCGGGTTGATCACGATGGCGTCGGCGTTGTAGTCGCTGTCCTTCTTCACCTGCATGATGGCGCCGAAGATGTTGTCGGCGGTGGGAGCCTGGGCGACGGCGCCGATGCCGCTGGTGCCGAGCAGCTGGGCCATGAGGTAGGCCTCGATGGCGGAGTCGAGCTCGTAGAGGCCGCGGGCGTCGATGGCGCTCTTGAGGAACGCGTTGTCCTCGAGCAGCTCGTCGGTCTCGTAGAACCAGCCCGCGATCTTCTGCAGGGTGGCGGTGTCGCTGCCCTCGACGATGTGGAACTGGGGCTTCTCGCCGTTCTCGGCGACGGTGCCGGGGGCGTTGGTGCCCTCCTTGGCGCCGAGGATGAAGTACTTGAGCGCGTTGCCGGAGATGGACTCGCTGCCGAAGAGGTTGCGGATGGCGAGGTCGCGCACGGCGGTGTCGGTCACGATGCGGGAGGTCTCGAGCATCTGCTGGGAGACCTGCGGGTCGGTTGCGGCCTTGAAGCCGAAGCCGGTGCCGGCGGACCTTGCGGAGCCGTTGCGCACGGCGTCGAGGTCGAGGTTCTTGGCTGCGTACTCGCCGAGGGTCTTGGGCGCGGCCTCGGGCTTCTTGGCGGCAACGGGCTCGGCGGCCTTCATGCTGTCGAGCAGCGCCTTCTTCTCGTCGGCGAACTTGATCTGCTCCTGCACGGAGTCGATCTCGGCCTTGATGGCCTTGGCCGCGTCCATGTCCTCGGCGGCCTCGAGGTCCTTGATGAGCTGTGCCAGCTTCTCGCGAAGGTTCATGTCCTACTCCTTAATGTTGGCGATAACGGATTGCTTATAGAGGTCGAGGATGGCGGCCTTGCCGTCGCGCTCGGTC
>JAGAWD010000178.1 GCA_017941585.1 Olsenella sp.
CGCTGATGAACATATGAAAAGTGGGTCGAGTGGACGACTGGGAGCGCAAAAGCGGCTCGAGTGGACGATTGGCGAATCCACTCGACGCCTATTTGCGCTCCTGGGAATCCACTCGAGGCCAATTTGCGCTCCGAGGGCGCCGGGGCGAATCCACTTTTGCGCCTGGGACAATCCACACGAGGCCATTTTGCGCCCGACGCGTCACGCAATGGTTCGATTGAGACTACCCCCACTCGGGTGCAACACCAAGGTGATCCGTCAGAAGTATCGAAGAGCCCAAAAAGGCCAGGGGCGCGATGCCCCTGGCCCTTGCCGTGCTTTAAATCTGGCCGTCATGCCCTCTGACAAGTGACGCGCAGCGAATGTGCGAATTCCGACTGCCGCTACTCCTCTTCGGCACTTCCCTCCTCGCTTGCCTTGCGGCTCGCGGAGCGTGCGACCATTGCGGCACCCCCTACGGCTGCGGCTGAGGCCAGGCCCTCTAGGCCGACGAGCGGATCCGCGGTCTTCGGGAGTTCCGACTTGGGCTTCTGCCTGCTCGTGTCGTCCTTCTTCCCGTCGTCCGTCTTCTCGTCGTCCGTCTTCTCGTCATCCTTCTTCTGCCTTGGGGCAGGGGGCTCACCCGGGCGCCCGATGGCGTTCGCCACGTGGATAACCTCGTTGCCGTACGTAGGCTCCGCATAGTCATCGCCGAGGTCAATGTACCCGGGGCTGTCAACGGAGTCGTTGATGTCGTCCCCATCCGCCTGCTCGGAGACGTTCGTGAAGCCAGAGGCGAGCGAGGCGGTGGCTACCTCGTGCTCGTCCACGTCGGTCGTATCGCCGTACAGCTCATCGTGGTAGAACACGGTAAGCTTTTCGCCCTCACGGGGTACGTCAAAGACGTCCGCAAAGCCATAGTCGACCTGGATGTAGTCGCGATAGCCGTCCTCGGCGTAGTTCTCGCCCTCGTTCGTGAGCAACAAGATGCTCGAGCCGAACACCCTGTCCACAGGGTAGGTGACCTCTATCAGGTCGCCCGGGTCGTCGAGCTCGTCGAAGGCGACCATTTCCAGTGCAGCGTCCCCAACGGAATACCTTACGCAACCGTAGGCACCAGCCTGAGGCACAGACACCCCGTCACGAACTGCAAAGGTGTACTCGCGCATGCCATGCAGGTCTAGAACGAGGGTCTTCTCGTCTGCGGACACCGACTTCACCGTGCCGTTGGCGAAGAGGATGTCCTCCTCGGTATCGGGGTAGTCGATCTTGGTCACGACGTAGCGGTAGTCTGGGTCTTCGTCGAACTCCATCTCGAGGCAATAGGTGATGGTGAGATTCCCGATCCCCTCTTCCAGCCTGTCCATGCCGGGCGTGTTCGCGGGAACGGACATGACGCTCGTCTCGAGCGAATCCATGTCGCGCACGGCGATGACGTAGGAGCCGTCGACGAAGCCGACGACGTTCTCAACAGTCATGTGCGCGGTCACGTACGTCCCGTCGCCCTCGTCGGCCGCGGTCGCGAGCAGGGCCTGGGTCGACAGGGAATCGGACGCCGTCTCAAGGTCCTGGCCCTTCAGGCCGGACAAGAAGAACGAGCGCAGCTCCGCGAGCCTGCCCATGGTTTCGTCGCCCTCGGGGCGCAGGGCTCCCCTGAGGTCGATGCTGAACTCCTGGAGCATGCCGCGCACCCTGCCGAGCGCCGCCATCATGCCGTGGCAACCGTTGCAGCCGGCCCTCGCGAGCAGCTCGGCGCGCTTGCCCTCGCCAAGGCTCTCGAAGCCCTCGTAGAGCTTGTTCGTTAGGTCGACCAGGCGCCTCTCGCCCTCGGCGTCGTCCCAGATCGAGCTGCTCTCGAAGCCGGGCATGACGTACTTGGACTGGCTCGTGTTGAACTTTCCCGAATAGAAGCGGTGAGCGCCGCGCTGCCAGGCATCGTAGCCCTTTGCCGCCTCAATCACCTCGCTGTGGTTTGCCGAGAGGCCCACCTTGCGGTACGCGCGCTTTATCGCCTTGATGGGGGCAATGACATACGTGGGGGTGTGCAGGCTGCGACGACCGGCGTCGCAGACGAGGGACTGGCCCTTGTCGTCGAAGTACGTGGGCAGGATCTCCTCGTCGAACCACGCGCGAACGCCGTCGTCCCAGGCAGTTCCCTGGTACATGAACTCGAACAGCTTGGTGACGCACTCGATGGTCTCGTTCATGCCGAGCGTGTTGAAGTAGGTGTTCGCGCCCTCGAGGCAGCTCATCTTGTCGTCGAGCACGTTCGCGAGCTGCTCGGTGCCGGGGTAACCACCCGTGCCACGCGTGAGCGCCTCGCGCCAGTTGGTGGCGTTCTTCGCGTCCGAGACGGCGTAGCGGTCGAACGGGATGTGATAGCCGAGCATCGGTGGCTTCGTGCCGTTCTGCAGCTTGTAGTTGCTGAACGCGAGAATCGCATTCTTCGGGATGCCGTCTCCGGCGCGGTACGTGCGGCAGGTGTGCGAGGGGCACCAGAAGTCCTCGAGCGTGTGGCAGACCATGCCGAGCGCGCGAAGGCGCAGCCTGCGGTGAGGTATTGCAAGCGACGCCTCGCTGTTGCTCACCTTGAGCGACACGCGCATGTCATGCGCGTTCTCGTCGAGCTGCTCGTAGGTGTCGATGAAGCCGTTGAAGATCTGCTCGGCCTGGTCCTTCGTAACGTCGCTCGTCGCCGTGACCTCGCCCGTGCGCGCGTACTCGTAGGCAACGCCGAGCCACTGCAGCGCGAACTGCTTGACCTCGGACTGCTTGAGGTGGGCCTTGCGGCTTGCCGTGGACGACAGCAGGCCGTGGATGAAGTTGTTGCGGTCATTCATCGTGAACTGCACAAGCGCATCGGTGGTGAAGACGAGGTTCCCCTTGTTTGCCACGGCGGTCTCGCGGAGGTGCCGGCCCACGTCCCAGGCGCCCGTATAGTAGTCGTTGCCCGTAAACTTCGGGATGTCGTTCGCGTAGTAGCACGAGGCGGCGAAGTCTACCAGCGTGTTGGATGCCGCGTCGTTCCAGAACGACCCGATGCGCAGGTAGGCGAGGTTCTCACGGAAGAGGCGCGCCGCGAGATCGTCGGCGCCCGCAAACGTCTTGCCCCCGCCCCTCTCGACGGTGTCCCCCGCGATTGACGCGGTCGTCCCGTCACCCTGAATGACTCCCGCCCAGGGGTTCAGGAGCCCGTCAGGCTTCGCGGCGTCGCCTGCGTGGCTCCTCAGCATGCGCGCATAGGAAATCTGGACGAGGTCCTCGTGCACGCAGTCGCCCATGCCGATGTTCTTCAGGACGGGAGAGGTCGCGTTCGTCCACGAGCTCCACGCATAGGCGTGCTCGGTCGGAAACGTCAGTGCGGCAAGGCCCGCAAGGACCCCCGCGCCGAGAAAGCCGCGGCGCGACAGGTTCCGACCGCGTGCGCTTCCTTTCGTCCCGCGCTTCTTCCCGCCACTCTCAAAGCGTTTCGTGCTTTCGGACATGGTTTCTCCTCTGATTGGGCCTAGGGCGGCAAACGGCCTGCCGTTGGCGGCTCGATTGTTCAATATCATATTACAAACGAACGTCTTTTCTATACTACGTTCTACAACCGGGTTTTGTCCTGCTCCAATCGTCCAGCCGCGCAATCGTCGCCGTTTTGGTATCCGCGCCCCGACGGGGATAGCAAAAGGCCTCCGACTGCGGGGTCGGACGCCATCCACCAAAAGTTTCAAAGGGGCCAATAGCTCACGCACGCGAACGCTGGTATAGGATTAGTCTGAGGGCGGATGCGAGAGCGACGTCACCACGGTCGACGACCGCGCAAGACCGCCATGCCATGCACAATGCCATGCCATAACGTTGCCGCACGCGACACGCAAGGGAGGCCTATGGGCAGCAGGGACATCGCCAGGAGGACCGACAGAATCATAATCGCGGTGCTTGTCGTCCTAACCTGTGGCCTGATATGGTGGCTTGCCGCAAGCAGAGGAGGGCGTCTCGCTGCGCGCGTCGTGGGGAGGGGTCCGCTTCGATCCGCTGACGCAAGGCGACGAGATGTCCCGGTCGCTCATTGCGCACGTCAGCAAATCGGCACGCTGGCGCTATGAGGGTGGCAACGTGCTCGACGTGTCCCTCTAGCTTGCCGCGCGCGGCTATAATGGGACCACACATATCCATATGCCGCCAGATGAGATCGGCCACGCAAGGCCCCATCCACCTCACACGGACGGACGCCGCATGAACGTCTACGACTTTGACGGAACCATATTCCACTCGAACTGCACCGTGGGCTTTGGCCTCTGGTGCATAAGGCGCCACCCCGGGCTGCTCTTCAGCTACGGGCCAAGGGTCCTCTGGAGCTTTGTCCTGTACAAGCTCGGAAAGATGCCCAACTATCGCATGCAGCGCGAGCTCTTCAGGTACCTCACCATGATCGACGACTTCGACGAGCAGATCGAGCTGTACTGGGATGCGCACGAGGCGGGAATATCCCCCTGGTACCTGGAACAGAAGCGATCGGACGACCTCATCATGAGCTCGTCACCGACGTGCATCATCGGGCCAATCGCGCGGCGGCTTGGCGTCAACTACGCGGCAACCGACTACGACCGCGAGCTGGGAGTGCTTCTCGACAACCTCATGTACGCGAGGGAGAAGGCACGCTACATCTTCGACCACGGCTTTCCCGTAATCGAGAACTTCTACTCCGACTCGCTCTCGGACACCCCGCTCGCGCTCTGCGCGGAGAAGGCCCACCTGGTCACGAACGGGGGGACCACCGTCGTCGACTGGCCCGAGCTGGACCCAAAGACGGCAGCGAGGGTTAAGAAGGAGATCGACACCGGCTGGAAGATTCACCTCAGCGAGGACGCGTGAGCGAGGCCCGAGCCAGGCGGGCGCGCCAAGCAGGCGCGCCAAGCGAATGCCGCCTGGCGCGCCTGTGACAACTGTTATTTGAACTACCGCGGGTAGCTTGGCCCTAACGCGCCGGCAGGCGACAGTCGCCTTGCCCGCCGGCCGCTTGTCCCGCCGGCAGACGGCTACTGCTTGACGTAGAGCGACACCACGCCGGGCTCCTCCTGCTCCCACCTATCGCAGACACCCTCCACGATGGCCCGGCTCAGCGGATCCCAGCGCTCGCCGAGAGGATCGCCGCCCTCGAGCAGGGCGCCTCGGTAGTCCACGCGCAGAACCATGTCCACGCCGCCCTCGCCGGCCATGAGGCCGAGCCGGATGCCCGGGTTCCTGACGGAGCGCTCGCGCGCCACACGCAGGAGCTGGTTCACCACGACCTCCTCGACGAGGAGCTGACACGAGTTCGCCGCACGCCTCCCCATGAACTGGCGCTGGCAGTACGCGGTAAGCGAGGCCTCGAGGGCGGGCGCGTCGATGGACAGCGAGTCGATGGCCCACTCCCAGCCGCGCACGCGGAAGACGAAGTCGTGCGTCTCCTGGCGCTTGGGGTGCTCGAAGATCTGCTCGGGCGGCCCCGCCTCCCAGCACTCCCCCTTGTCCATGTAGAAGACGCGGGTGGAGGCGTCGCGCGCAAAGCGCATCTCGTGGGTGACCACCGCCATGGTGAGGCCCCGGCTCGCGAGGCCGACCATGACGTTGAGGACCTCCGAAACCATCTGCGGGTCGAGGGCCG